>MIDA01000023.1 GCA_001830045.1 Tenericutes bacterium RIFOXYA12_FULL_35_10
ATAAATTGGTTGAACTGGCATAACGGGATCAAGTGGTGCTCTTTCGCGATATAACACGTTAACACCAGTTGCAGCATAAACCATAGGAACACCAACTTCTCTAATAAAACCAAGTGTTCCAGAAACGGTTGGCGTACCGAAATGTCCGACTAATGCGAAAACTTTATCTTCATTAACTAATTGACGTGTATTGGTTATACCAACAGTGCCATCGAAACCATCGTCTTTGTTAATGTAGTTAATGTTTCTACCATTGATACCACCTGCATCGTTAACTTCTTCGAATGCAGCACGCATACCATATGAGAAAGGTAGACCGATGAATGAGTATCCACCAGAAATGGTTGCAGTGTTACCAACAAGGATTGAAGTATCTGTGACACCTTGAACAGTGACATTACGAACTTCTGCATAGAAACTTGTTGTAAGTTCTTCAAAGGTAACAACAACATCATAACGACCTACAGAACCTTGAACGAAACCTGATAATGTATATTCAGATGATTCAAGAACTTCTTTACGTCCAGTGTTGTATGTAACTTCAACAACTAAACCTGCAGGGTTAAATGTTTCTAACTTGTTGTAGATCTGTTGTGTTGGAACAGAAACAACATTTAAACTTAATGCTTCTTCAGGAGCTTCTGGGTCAAAGACTGCGATTCCAAAAGTTGCTTCAACATCTTCATAACTAATCGTAATGGTGACTAGTCCAGCAGCTGTTGATGAGAAGCCTGTGACTTCAAAGTCATTTGCAGTTAAGGTACGGTCTGTACCATCGCTGAAAATAGCCTTAACAATCATGCCGGTTGCATCAAATTCGTCTCCGACAATATACTCTACTTTGGTAGGTGGCGTTACGGATAAACGGTCTACCGTTACTTCTTCTTCAGTACAAGCCATTAAACCGAAGGAAGCAGCTAAGAGCATCAAAAGAGCAATAATTTTTTTCATATTTTTTCTCCTTTTGCCTTTGTGGCATTTTTCTATTTTCTATGTTTTTTTTAAAAACATGTCAAATCTAGTGTTTGGAACCAAGATAAGCATTGACGAGTCCTTCATCTTTAAGAAGGGTTTCACCACTACCTTGGCTAATGATCTTACCAAGTTCTAAGATGTATGCATAATCCGCGATCTTTAATGTTTGGAATGCATTTTGTTCTACAATCAAAATGGTACGACCTTGTTCTTTAATCTTTTTAATGATGTTAAAGATATCTCTAACGATCAGTGGTGCAAGTCCTAAAGATGGTTCATCTAGGAGTAAGAGTCTAGGGTTACCCATCAGTGCACGTCCGATAGCCAACATTTGTTGCTCACCACCAGAGAGTGTAGAAGCTTGTTGTTTCTTACGTTCTTTTAAAATGGGGAAGTATCCGTAAACCTCTTCAAGCAATGCTTTAATTTTTGCATTTCTTGTTTCTTTGATTTGAACTTCGAGACCCTGTTCATCTGTGATGGTTTTAGTTGTTGTTTTAAGTGAGTAGGCACCAACCAGTAAGTTTTCTTCGACGGTTAATCCGTTTAAGATAAGTCTTCCTTCAGGTGATTGAACGATACCTAAACCAGCAATTTTAAATGGATCCTTATTGGTGATGTTTTCACCATCAAAGAGAATGCGACCACTTTTAACTTTAACAACACCTGAGACGGAACGAATCGTTGTTGTTTTACCTGCACCGTTCGCACCTAAAATAGCAACGATGGATCCTTCATTAACTTCCATGTTAATTCCTTTAACAGCTCGGATGATGCCGTAATCGATGACTAAATCTTTGATTTCTAAGATTGCCATGTTACTCACCTCCTAAATAAGCTTCTTGGACCACTTTATTGGATTGAATTTCTTTAGGTGTTCCAATCGCAAGCTTTTTCCCGAAGGAAATCGCACAGATCGTATCACAAAGTTCCATAACAAGTCCCATATCGTGTTCGACTAAGAAGATGGTCACTTTATAATCATATTGAATCTTTCTAATCGTTTCAATTAAGCGATCTGTTTCAAGATCATTTAAACCAGCAGCTGGTTCATCTAAGATGATAAGCTGTGGTTCACTCATAAGGGTTCTTGCGAGTTCAACTTGTTTTAAAATACCGTAAGGTAATCCAAGTGGATAAAAGTCTTTATACTGTAAAAGATTTAAATCGGTTAATACTTTGATTGCTTTTGCTTTTAAAACGGATTCTTCACGTAAGAATCTTCTGGTGTGGAATAAGTGATGGAAGAAACCTGTTTGATAAGTTGAGTGTGCACCAACAAGTAAGTTATCAAGAATAGATAATTCCCAAATGAGTTCAACGTTTTGGAAGGTTCTCACAATCCCTTGTTTGATCACATCATGAACGATGTAGTCATTTAAATGAATCGTATTTAATCGTTTGTCGCGATAATAGATATGACCATCGGTTGGTTTATAAAACTGTGTGATACAGTTGAATACGGTTGTTTTACCGGCACCGTTTGGGCCAATTAAGCCGAAGATCTCACCTTGTTTAACATCGAATGAAAGATTGGATACAGCAACAAGACCACCAAACTGCATCATTAATCCATCTAAACGTAAGATCACATCATCGGGTAAAACATTTTCTTGCTGCTCTAAGAGTGACTTATGTGTTTTGGATAAAACGTCAAGTTTTAATTTAAGCGCATCAATTTGTTTTTGAATGCGAGCCTTTTGATTTTCAAAAGACAATGCATATTCTTTTTCAAATGACTCTTTAAGAAGTTGTTGCTCCTGACTAACTTTTTTCTTTTCATCCGAGTATTGTTTGAGGGCTTCTTTACGCGCACTTTCTGAAGGAGCGTGAACGGAAAGTTCTTTTTCAATCTCAGATAATTTTTCATTCAGTTCAGCGTGAAGTGTAGCGATGTTTTCATCAAATGTCTTTTGTAGGACTTCTTTTTGTGTAGCATCTGCTTTATCTAGTTTGCGTTTAAGCGATTGTCTTAATGCACGTTCTTTTAAATCATAAGTCTTTGACACTTCGTCTTGTTTAGGTTGTATAAAGTTTTGATGATAATCTTCTTTAGATAACGTTCTAACTTCATAGGCAAGTAGATTTTCTTTTTGATCATCTAGCCAAGCATTTATTTTTTTCTCAACTTTAACTTCATCTTGATGTTTTAAGACATCGATATATGACGTTAAATAAGCAATCTTCTTTTCAATTTTATCCATCTTACTCGCAATTCGGAGTGTTTTTTTGGTGTTAGTCTTGTCCATAACGATACTCCTTTATGCGTGTTTTAATGCTTTGGTACCATTTTTTGGATAGACGGGATAAATCTGAAAACATTCGGATAATCCCACCAGGATAAAACATAACAACTAAGATGATGAGTGCACCATTGATAAACAGTGATGCATTTCCATAGGTAGCAAAAAATGGAATGCGTGCGAACACAAGTTGATTTAAACCGAAAATGAAGATAGTCCCTAAACTTACACCCCAAATCGATTTCGCACCACCAATAACGACGGCTGCTAAAATGTTTAAGGATAATGCAATGTTCCATAAGTTAGGAATGGTGGATCTGGTGTATGCCATATAGAGCATACCACCGATCACTGCAAGTACGGTTGAAATGATAAACGATAAGAGACGATACTTTAAGATACTGATACCCATCGCTTGTGCAGCTGATGTTGAGTTTTTAATCGATAACATCGCACGTCCTGTGGGACTGTTGATGATATTTAATACTGCAAACATCGTTAGAATTAATCCAATGACAAGCAGATAGTAGACTTGTTCTTCTCTGACAATCGTTCCTAAAATGGGAAATCTTTCAATTTGGAAGCCAACTAAACCTTTCGTGACTTTTGTCCAAAACTTAAAGACTTCAACTAAAATTTCGGATAAACCTAAGGTAATAATCGCAAGATACATCCCTTCAATACGAAGTGAGATAAATCCAACAATCGTTCCAAGGACAATCGCAATGACAATACCTAAGATAAAAGCGATAAAAAGGGATACACCTAATGTGCCTAATGCATAAGCAACGACATAGGAACCAACACCAATTAATCCTGCAGTACCTAAAGATGCGAGTCCTGTATAACCTAAGAGTAAGGTGAACCCAAGACCAATAATAATATAAATCCACATGATTGCGAATACGTCAACCACAGAGGGAGGAACGATTCCGATATCACCTAAAAGTCTAATCATAATCATCACAAACAGTGATAAGAAAACGCCGAAGAAAGGATGTTTAGAAACTTTCTTCCACCATAAAGCGGGTGCAAATGTTGTTTTTGTTCTGTTCTCTAGCATCATCTACACCTTCTTTGCAATACGTTTTCCAAGTAAACCAACAGGCTTAATCAGAATAATCACTAAGACGAGCAAGTATACAATCGCATTGGACCATTCATTGGATAAGAATTGCCATGCGAAAACTCTAGAAATTGGAATAATTAAAGCTGCAATCATTGGACCTGCAAATGTTGTGAATCCACCTAAAACGGCTGCTAAGAATCCGTTGATCTGTAATCCTAACATTAAGTCAGGAGTTAATGTGTAAACCGTTGGTGCAAACAGTGCACTTGCTAAAGCACCAATACCACCTGCTAACCCCCAACTCATCGCAGTAATGAACTTGGTGTTAACACCCATCATGCTTGCAACGGTTTCATTGGATGCTGTAGCACGAACGCCTAATCCCCATTTGGTATACTTTAAGGCAACAAATAGTCCACCTAAAACTAAAATCGTAATAATGATGGAGATCAGTGAGTGGCCTGAGACATAAAGGGGAATTGAACCACCCACATTTACCTGAAACACCTTTTGTGTTAAAGGCATGGGTGTAGGTTGCGCGAAAACCCCGAAAACGACGGGTAATAATCCTGAAAAAACGAGGATCATACCCATCGTGATCATTTGTTTGGTTAAAACATTCGAGTATTTTGATTTACGAATCAACATCACATCAATGAAGATCCCAAATCCAAAGCCAACGAGCATCCCAATAATAATTGAGATGATCAGTAAGAGAATGGGGTTTCCATTTGGGTTATTGACCAAAAGGATATTTTGAAAAATGTTTGTAACCACATAGGCACTAAATGTTGCAATCGAACTTTGTGCAAAGTTTGTAGTAAACGACGTTTTAAAGATTAAAACGATCGCAAACGTGATGAGTGCAAGAAAAGATGCCGATGTAATCCCTTGAAACAACATCGATAAGATTTGTTGTAATGTCATAGGCTACCCCCATTTCACAATATTGGCAGCCCATACATAGCCGATACCCGCAGCGAGCATGCAGACGACCGTTCCATCCTTCACCTGACCAGTTTGTAAGGCAAGGTGTAAAGATAGAATTTGGTCGATCTGTCCAATATGTCCGTAGTCTTCTAAATAAATCGATTGTTCAGGTGAAAGTCCTAATTCTTCAAGCATAGCTTCATGACCTGAACGTTTGATGTGTAGAATATCTAAAAATCCGATATCTTTTCTTGTCAGTTGAGATTTTCTTAACGCTTCATCGATACACTTATACCAATTAGGCATGGAGACCTCATTTAAACGGTTTTTCATTTTAATCGGATCCATGAGTCTTAAAGATTTTTTAGCTTCATCCATGTTTGCAAGCGTAATCGGATTGCATAAGCCCCCAATTTCGACACCTGCAGTACGTGATAATGAACCATCAGCAATCACATGTGATCCTAGTAAAAGATTTTTACCGTAGTTTTTCTTTAAAATAATGGCACCACCACCGGCACCTAAGTTATACATCATGGACATATCTTTATCGGTATAGTCCACAAAATCACCATTTCTATAACCACCAACGATCATGACAACATTCACTTCATCATCAGCAATTAACATATCTTTAGCCATCTTCATGGCAGAAACGGTTGTGCAACAACGGTTTTGAACATCAATACCCCAAGCATTAACTGCACCTATACGATCTTGGATGTATAAAGCTGATGTCGTTAATGGATATTCTTTCCATTCTTCAGTGACTGATAAGATGATATCGATGTCTTTAGGATCAATACCTGTTCTTTCAATCGCATCCAGTGCAGCGAGTGCACCCATTTCCTGTGTTCCATCTTTAGCTTCATGTGAAGGAAGCACTTTTTCACGAATACCGAGTTTATCGATAACCGCTTGTTCACTCCAAGTACCTTTAGTTGCTTCTGAAACTTCACGCGCAGTCATGCGACCTTTGGGAAGATAGATACCTGTTCCAACGATTCCTACATTAACGTCTTTCATGAGGAACACCACCTTTCTAAAATGTGATTATAAACGCATACCGCCATTGACATTTAAGGTTTGACCAGTGACATATGATGATTCTTCTGAGGCTAAGAATAATGCAGCATTTGCAATTTCATGAGGTTGACCAAGACGACCAAGCATTGTTAATTTAGCAAATGAATCAAGAAGTTCTTGAGGAACAGTCTTTAATATGTCAGTCATGATATAACCTGGAGCAATCGCGTTTACTCTAACGTTTGCACCTTTTCTTGCAAATTCTTTTGCCCATGTCATCGTTAAACCGATCACACCTGCTTTAGTTGCTGCATAGTTTGCTTGACCGATGTTACCAAAAACACCAACAACAGATGAGATATTAATGATAGAACCGTAACCGTTATTTTCCATATGTGGGCCAATCAGTCTTGTTAAGTTAAAGACACCTTTTAAATTGACATCAATAACTGCATTCCATTGATCATCAGTCATTTTGCGTGTCATCGCATCTTTGGTGATGCCTGCGTTATTGACTAAAATATCGATTTTACCGAACTTAGCAATAACTTCATCAAAAAATGCTTGAACACCAGGGACATCCGTCACATTTAACTTCATGAAATGAACGTTATCACATTGGTATGTGGGTTCACCCATGTCAGCTGCAACAACGGTTGCACCTTCTTTTGCAAATAATTCAGCCATCGCTTGTCCTAAACCTTTAGCACCGCCTGTAATGACTGCAACTCTATTTTCTAGTCTTTTCATTCTTTTTTCTCCTTTAGATCACTTTCTTTAAAATAACTGCAGTTCCCATACCGCCACCGATGCATAAGCTTGCTAAACCGATGTTCAGTTTAGGATTTTTTAACATTTCATGTGCGAGGGTGACCATAATACGATTACCACTTGCGCCAACCGGGTGACCTAATGCGATTGCACCACCATTTGGGTTTGTTCTAGCAAGTATGTATTCTTTGGTAACTTTAAAAGCATCTGTTAATTCTTTAATGACACCTAAAGATTGTGCAGCAAACGCTTCGTTTAATTCAAAGGTATCAATATCGGTTAAATTTAAATGTGCATGTTTTAATGCTTGTTTGATTGCAGGTGTTGGACCTAAACCCATGACAGATGGATCAACGCCACCTTGACCAATACCAACAATTTCAAATAGAGGTTTAATGTTGTTTTTCTTTACATAGTCTTCTGATGCTAAAATCATAAAACTTGCACCATCATTAATACCAGATGAACTACCCGCAGTTACTGATCCATCCTTTTTAAAAGCTGGACGAAGTTGAGATAGTTTTTCGAATGATGTTTGACGGTTAATGAATTCATCTTGATCAAAAACGATATCGCCTTTACGTGATGGAATAAGAACAGTCGCGATTTCATCTTTAAACTTACCTTGATCTTGTGCAGCCATCGCTTTTTTCTGTGATTCCCAAGCGAAAGCATCTTGTTCTTCTCGGGTTAACCCATACTTTTCAACGATATGTTCTGCAGTAATCCCCATATGGTATCCTTCAAAAGCATCGGTTAAAGCATCGTAAAGCATATGGTCTCTCATCGGTTGTTCACCCATCTTAATACCAGTTCTTACTTGACCAGTAACTAAGTAAGGTGCACCACTCATCGATTCAACACCACCAGCAATCACCAAATCATGTAGTCCAAGTGCGATGTTTGAAAATCCATTCATTACCGATTTCATACCAGATCCACAAACCATGTTTACACCATATGCGGGAACATTTGATGGGATACCTGCTAGAATAGAAACTTGACGTGCAACACCTTGTTTCAAACCTGCTGGTAAAATATTACCTACTAAAACTTCATTGATGTCATTTACATTAATCTGTGATTCTTTAATTAATGTCTTTAACACTTGAGAACCAAAATCAGCTGGATGAAGAGACGAAAGGGTCCCCATAAATGATCCAATAGCGCTTCTCTTAGTTCCAATCACATATACTTTATTCATTCTATATCCTCCTAAAAGCGTTTTCACTTTTGATTAAAAAAGAAGTTACACAATAAAAAAATCGAAAGAATGGCCTTATTAAGTCGTTTTGATTTGTGTAACCGTTTTTAAATAACATGAATACTTATTCATAATACGCTTTCATTCTATCACACAGAAAGCGCTTTGTCAATAACTATGAGCATTAATTCATGTTAGCAGTTTTATTTATACTTGGATTGCTTTCATTATGAACATACATTCAGTAGATCATACGAATGCAATAAGATCAAAAATAAGTTATTTTACGCCTTGATAAAGCCAACTAAATAAAAAAACAGAAAAGAATTTGATATATCAAACTTGAAACGTGAATATTTTTTCATTGTTTTTTTGATCATTTTGATTTACACTTATAGATGGGTGATACGATGGATCAGATGAATTACAGGCTTCCCAAAAGAAAAGATGGTCAAAAAACGTTCGACCATATCATTGAGACAGCTAAAAAATTATTTTCAAAAAATGGATATCAAGCAACATCAATCAACGAAATCATCGAAAAATCCGGGATTGCTACCGGTACATTCTATCTTTATTTTGATGATAAGTTTGCCCTATACTCTTATGTTTTAACGAAATATCGTCATTTAATTCGTAAAGCAATCTCTGAAGGCATTCACGGCGCAACCACACGTTATGAAAAAGAAAGACTCGGGATTAGAGCCTTTCTGAAATTCGCATGGAAAGATCCCCTTGCGTATCGTATTATTTGGGAATCCATGTTTGCAGATAAAGAATTGTTTAGAGAATACTACATGACCTTTAGTAGAGACTATGTTAGACAGCTAAATACTGCTGTGAGTCAAGGTGAGGTTAGAAAAGATATTGACCTTGAAACATTGTCCTATGTTTTAATGGGAATCTCTAACTTCGTTGGTCTACAAGTTTTATTTAGAGACACATTAACGGATCAAGATTTGGATTACATCACTGATAATGTGATGAAGATTTTACAAGATGGTATGTTTGTAGGTTCAAGCCCTAAGGTTTGAACCTTTTTATTTTATGGATTTGAAATGACTTTCTTTTTCTTTCTTTCAAATTCTTCTTCTGAAAGGAGTCCTGCTTTTTTTAAAATCGTTAAACTCTTGATGGCATTACGTTCCCGGTCTAATTGTTCCTTTGTTTTAGTCGTTTGGACAGGTCTTGACGTTGTAGATGAAGAACTTCTTTTTTGAAGTGCAGGATCAACATCATTCGGACGGTACCGATTATAAGGAATAGTTTCTTTTTGTTTCTTTAAGACGGGTTCTTGGTTAAGTCTTAAGATAAAAATTAAAACCATTAACCAATAAGGACCGTAAAAGACAAAATGAGTGAGAATGACTTGACCCCAAAACTGCGGCATGTCATCGATGGGTTGCATGTTATAGCTTAAATAAATGGTATTGATATTTGCATAAACTAAAACAGCAAATAGAATAACCGATACGAAGATGTGAAATCCAGTATATTTCGGACTTAGTAAATCGATCACATATATGAGACATGTCACTAAAATCGCACCATAAACCATCGATAGAATTCCAAACGGGTCATCATAAATGGGGAGCAAACTAAAATTTGTGACATATGCGATCATAAATCCAATGATGAAGATACCTGGAATAAGTTTGAAGTAGCGATAGTGTTGAGGTACAAAAACTGCATAAATGGTATGTACAACGATTGCAATCATCGCAAGCTGCATCCATGAATCGATATTCGGTTCACTGAATACTGCAGATCTCATTAAATTGTATGCGATTATTGTCGTGAGAACTAAAATTGAAATCACGATGATTAAGTATTTTCTCTTCATTTTCAACCTATCCTTTACGCATTAAAAGTTCTTGTTTTTTTATTTCATATTCTTCTTTCGTTAAGATGCCATCACCATAAAGATTTTCAAGTTCATGAAGTGCATCATAGATGTTTGTCGTTCTTGTTTTGTTAATTGTATCAACAAGGGTTTCATCACTTATCTTGGTTAAATGATATGCACCTATTCCATAAAGCAACAGAATGACAAAGAAAATGAATCCAGACGCGACACCTAAAGCATTTGCGATAAAGAAGTATCTTGCAGTACCAATAAAACTAAATGGATTGGGTTGAAAGACACCAAATCCGATTGTAGGTATGTAAATAAAAAGCAAGATAGCTGGTAGGATGATATCTAATGGACTAAAAAGTGATTTTTTAAAGAATATGATGATATAAACGACAATTTTGATGATTTGTTGGATAACCCCCCAAACAATCAACACAAAATTACCCATTGTAAAAAATTCAAATGGGAAATTTGAATAACTGATGATATTTGTGATCATATTGTAAAGTGTTATGACTAAAAGAAAGATACCTATCATTTTTTTATCTTTGGGATGAATGAAAATGAGTCCAAAGACAGCTAAAACATTGAGTATATCAACAAGTTTAATCAGAGTTAACTCTTGATAAAACATTTGCCGAACTCGGTTTTGAATCACTATAAAAACCACATAAAGTATAGCAAGAAAAAGCATAACATAGCGCTCCATACGCCAAGGTTTAGCTACCATGATTTTGTCCCCCTTAAATAAGTTTTTTAGATTAATTTTATTATAGCACGTGATGATAAAAAAAAGCCAAGCAATTTTTTTGCTTGACTATTTCTTATCCATTTCTACTTTGCAGGTGTTAATCCCAAAAAGCTTATATAACCCACAAAAACTAAAGAGTGCTGTAAAGAGTGCGATGGCTGCTGGAATCAGTAACCAATAAAGTGGAAGAACAAATGCTAAAACAACAAGTACAACAGCGATGACATAGCGAATGATTTGATCCACTTTACCCACATTTTTCTTAAGTTTCATCTTGTATGGCTCCTTCCTTAAAAGATAGGTGTAACGGTAATTTTAGATCCGTCACAAGGTATATCGAGTCGGCAATTGAGCTTATTTTCAATGCCTTGACCAAGTTCAAATCTGTAAAAATCGATAATGATTAAACCGTTTAAGATCTCAGAGACTTTTTGATCTGGATTTTTGATGAAAGGTTGATCTAAAAGACACATGTTTTTTATGTTTTCCTTGATCTCATCAGTTGAAAAATTCGGATGATCTTTCTTTAACATCATTTCTTCAAAGTTATAAGACTCTTGATCAAGTGATGCAAATGAAAGATACTTAGGTGCATGTGATGTAATTTGAAGTGCAAGATCACGCGCAGCACTTCCACTCTCTTTATAAATCAGTAAGACAGATAACTTACCACCTTGGTGTTTATACGTTTCAAAGTGTTGATTTTCTTGTTTTTTAATTCGATGGAATCGTCTTAAATAAACATGCTCTTTAACGAGATTGCTGATACGGTTGATTTCATCTTCAACAGTGTGGTTATCCAAGGTAAGCTTTAAAGCATCTTTAACCGTAATTGCTTTTGAATGAATAAAGACTTTCCCTAATTCTGACATCAGTTTCATAAAATCTGGGTGTTTGGCAACAAAGTCGGTTTCAGCATTCACTTCAAATAAAATCGCTTCATTTTGACTTACCTCTACCGAAGTTAATCCTTTGGATGCGACTCTTTGATTCGTTTCTTTTTTTGTTGTTTTTGACATTAAAATGTCTCTTGCTCTATCAAGATCATCTTGAGCTTGGTTTAAGGCTTCTTTAACCTCAAGTATGCCAAGACCAGTTTCTTCACGAAGCGTTTTGATATGTGTTAGATTCATGGCTAATCTCCTTCATTTCCATTATATCATGCATGGTTTAAAATGTTAAAAAAATGCACATATTAAACAAAAAAGGCCGAAGCCTTAATCGTTAAATAATGAAAGTTGTTCAACACCAAATTTGCGATTGCCAGAGACGATGCGTTGCCATTTTGAGCTTCGACCTTTACCTAAAGGTCTAATCTTATCTTCATCTTTTAAGCGCTTTAAGGTGCGGTCAATCGTGGCATCACTCACATTGGGGTGACGCTTTCTTAAATCTTCTTTAGAGAAGATCTCATCTAATTTTAAAATGCTATTTTCAATGTTATTTGATTTATTTAACTCTTTTTCAAAGACGTACTCATGTGCCATACCATCGACTTCTTCATATGCAGAAATCAAGATTTGAAGAAGAATCCTGGATAACATGTCGGTTTGTGCATAACCTGATGACCAGTAGTACGATGCAGTAATGACACCTGACTTCCAACCTTCATATTCTTTATTAAAGTATTTAAAGAAAGAGACATATTTAAAGACAGAAAAATCTTTGGCAATTAAAGCATAAAGTAAGATGAGTGCAACCAATTCTTGACTCTTAGATAAAATGTTCATGTTAATAAAATCGACGTAGAAGTTTGTGATTAACTGAGTTAATTCATACTTCTTACCTTTAACATGTTTTTCAAATAAAGCCATCAATTTTTCTAAATCATCTTTTTTACTCGCTTTTTTAATCTTGAGCATCCCTTCTTCTTCCTTATCATAGGTTTGGAAGGTAATCGGGTCATTATTTTTAGCTAAAAGCTTGATTAAATTACCGACTTCGTTCACGAGTAATTCGAAATGTTCAGGATGTTTATGCAATTGGTTTAATGCTTGCTTTAAGTTTGCTAAAAGGTGTTCATCCTTCGTTCTTGGACTCATCGGTTTTTTAGCAAATAAACGGATTCTGGCATCGGTCATATCTAAATTTAACAGGTGTGCGAGTGCAATCAAATTTTGTTCCATTGTCTTCTTTTCAAACGCATGTGAATCGCGTTGAAAAAGATCATCATAATAAAATGATTTTCCTTTGGATTCGTAAAGTGATAACAGTAACATCATCACATCCTGATGAATTTGAATACGATCCATATGTCCTAAAGCCTTCATCTGTATCAACTCCTAATGGTGGAAGCTTGAACCCCCAATAAATTCTCTTAATAATGAGTTACAGGGTACAATTTCATCTTCGATATGTTTAAAATATTTTAAAAATTTGAGTAAACGGTTTGCTGTTATAAAGTGTTTATTATCTCTTGGAATAGCTTGTAATTGTGTGACTGCATGTTTCTTTAAAACAGCGAGTTCATACGTTAATTCTGAATTGAAAACATAGTTTGCTTCCTTTTGGAAAGGATAAATCCATTTAAACTCACCACGTCTAACCGATGGCCACATGTTCATCGTATCGATTGCAGATGAATTTCTGTATTTTTGATCACGGACGATTCGTCTAAGTAATCTGAGTTCAGTAATACTGATCGGATTATGATCATCGATATGAAGCTGTGTTTGTGGTGCGATATAAATTTGGAATTTTTGATGCTTTGGAATACTTCTCGTTAATTTTTCGTTTAATGCGTGAATACCTTCGATGATAATCGGTGTATCTTCACCTAAACGAATGGTTTTACCTTGTTCTCTTTTACCGGTTTTAAAGTTAAATTTAGGTAAAACAACGCTTTGGCCTTGAATCAGTGATAGCATATCATGGTTAAACAGATCAACATCAAGTGCATCAATATGTTCTAAATCAGGAAGTCCATCTTCACCTTTAGGTGCTAATTCTTTTCCTAAATAGTAATCATCAATCGAAATCATGACCGGACGAATCCCTCTTGACATGAGTTCTACTCTTAAACGGTTTGAAAATGTGGTTTTACCAGATGATGAAGGTCCTGCAATACCGATTAAACGGATGTTATCGATATTTGATTGAATGAGATCACCAAGCTCGTTCAGTTGATGATTATGTTTGGTTTCACACATGTTAACAAAGTCCACTGCTGATTGAAAATCTTTTGCGTAATCATTGATTTTAGGAATGGTATTCCCTTCAATGATTTTCCCCCACTTAGCAGCTTCTTTTAATGCTTTACCAAAGGTAGGTTCATCATGGAATTCAGGAATTTTTCCCCCTAATTCTGCTCTTGGGTATTGAATGATAAAACCTGGGTGATAAGAAAATAAGTTATAAGTTGATAATAACCCTGTTTTAGGAAGCATATACCCAAACATATAGTTGATATACCCATCACATTCATAAAGGTTTACGTAATCTTCTTCACGATGTTCCATGATTGAAACCTTATCAGGCATATTTAAATCCGTATAAAGTTTTGTTGCTTCACCAATCGATACGCGTTTTCTAACTATCGTTAAATCAGCTTTAATTAAGCGATCAACCTCATCTTTGATGACATTGATCAATGCTTGGTTAATCGGACCATCGTAGTTATCTAAAACAGCTAAAATGGATCTTGAGATGCTATAGTTGAAACGCACTTTAACGCTAGGTAAGATACGTTTGATTGCCATCGCGATGACATAACGTAAAGTAGATTCATACATGCGAATTGCATCTGGATGATCATAACCTAAAAACTCAACATCTGCATCTTTTGTTTCAATATAAGATAGTTCTCTTAAGCGACCGTTGACGGTTGCTGCTAACATGTTTTTTAGTGATAATTGGTTTGCTACATCAAGTAGCACTTGTGGGCGGTCATACGTATAAACCTTGCCCTGAATCGTTAATTTCATAATTTCTCCCTCTTATTCGTCCTCATCAAATAAATCTAATCTGTTGAGGTGTATCTTTTGATCGTTTAATTCTACAATTTCTTCTTTGACTAAGTCGATGGTATCCATGGGTTTAATGACATCTTTTTTGACGATCTTTTCTTTTCGAATTTCATCTTTTTCATCGATTGCATCAAAAATTGTAATCAAGTAACCTCTGCCAAGGTCAGCTTCTTCAAATATTTTCTTGCCAAACTTATTACCTGTGTATTTTAAATCATTGACAGTGCATGCTAAACTGCCTTTTTCAGTGATAATGAGCACACCCACGTTTTCTTTTTGTTGTTGACGGCTTAATCTAGCGATGGATACTGCTAAATGAGGATTTGCTTTTTGATGCTCAATGATTAAAATACCACGTCTGTTTCTGTTATAAAGCGGTAATTCTTCAACAACATCCTTAATGACGTGTCCTCTATTGGTTAAGATGATAAAATCATCCCCAGGTTTCACATATCTAGCACCTGCGACCTCATCACCATCTTGGAGTGACATGCTCTTGACACCACCAGCTTGAAGACCGTATAAAGGAAGTTCTTCGGTTTTAAAGCGAAGTGCGTAACCTTTCATTGAAATCGCTAAAATATTCACCTTTTCATTTAAATCAACACTGATGACCTCATCACCATCTGATAAACGCATACATCTGATCGGTTTATTGTATCTAGTCACTTCAAAATCTTGAAGTTTGGCTTGTTTCATCATGCCTTGTTTGGTTGCGATTAAGATGTTTTTATCATCATCAAAGTGAGAAATAGCCATCACTTTCATCAAGATTTCATTCTTTTCAATGGGTGTGATGTTATTGATATAAATCCCTAAGTCTTTCCACTTTTGTTCATCAATCTTAAAGACAGGTAGGAAAATATAGTTACCCATATTGGTAAACATCAGTAGGGTATCTAGTGTATTTAATTCTTGTTCAAACATTA
>MIDA01000024.1 GCA_001830045.1 Tenericutes bacterium RIFOXYA12_FULL_35_10
CAGTTCTTTCTGTGAACTCATCGTATAAAAGTTGATCTGTGTCGTAATGTCTTTCTGTGAAAAGCGTTATCGATAAATCATCATTTTGTTGAAACTGACATGCTGATAAGAATAGTACAAACATAATGATGATGATATACTTTATTTTTTTCATGATTTCCTCCTTTTTTGTGCTTGCGGGTCTTATTTTATCGATAAAAAAGGGGGTTGTCAAAAGAAGTGATAAAGATTATAAACAAGGGTTTTACTTATAATAATTAGATTTTTGAGGGCTTTATTTCCATCTGATTTACTTAGTAAAAGTTATTAGAAAGTCATGTCATAATACGTGAATTAGTGTTACAATGGATGTAATAACATGAAATAAGGGTGGGACTTTATGAGAAAATTTCTTTTTTTAGTAGCAATCGCTTTACTTTTGGTTTTAGGGGGATGTAAAGAAAAAGATAAGGAGTACGCATACACATATGCGATCACACAAGATAACTATGAAACCTTCTTATCAATTAGTCATGCTCATTGGTCTGAAGGCGACAAAAAAAAGATGACAACGATTATCGATTTGAAGGATGAAGATGCCCTTTTAGAAGGCGTTTCTTTTGACATGAAGGTTCATCTTTCTAACATGCTTTGGGGATATAAAAGTTATGTTTACCAAGATTATACACTAAAGCTTGATGGTAATATGCCTTTCACGCATGAGATGTCATACAGTTTCATAGACTACTATGAAAAAGTTGTGTTTTCCAATTTCAAGGGAACAATTAAAACAAATACCAAACAAGATTTTCCAAGTATTCCAACACCTGAGGAAAGTGCAGCAAACTATACCAAGCTTATGGAAGACTTGAATGCATTAGAGTCTTATACATCGTTAACCATGAATACAGTGATTTCAGTAAAGCATGCATTAGGTACAGAATACACACGGATTAATACCGTTATTGATTCAGAAGATTACTATATCGAAATGATGGTCGATAACGAAACAGGTTTTATCGTTAAAATGGTTGATGATCAGTTTTTGATGTATGAAGTGTTTAGATACGACAATGTGAAATATTATCGGTTAGCAGGTGTGTTTGAAGAAGAACAAGAGGATTGGGAAGAACCAGAAAACTTGTTTGGATTCGATGAATCATGGATCTATGCGTATGAAGATGAAGTTTATACAGTAACAGCAAGTATCGAATCACTTTTAAGACTTTCCTTAGATGATGAAGATATACTTAATGAACTACTTGCTAATCTTCCAGATGAAGATGTCACAATGACCCTAGACTTATCGGGTGACATGATGACCCTTGATTTTAAGTTTAAAATTGAGGATATTACATTAGGCATAAATACAACCTATCAAGAAGGTGTTACCAAAAAGTTAAATTTAAATCTTTATACAAAACTTCCTGCAAATTCACCATGGTTAGTCGATGATTATACCGATTTAACTGAAAGACAAATTAAACATCTTCATTTTGATGATTATAACAATTATTATGTTGTCAATCTCGAAGATGGTACATATGCCATTGAATTAACCGAAGATTTTTTTCTTGATTTAAAACTTTATGACACAGCATTAAATGAAGTAAATCTTACTCCAAATCCAGGTTATGCTTCTCAAGATTATTATCAAGGTATTTATGATATTCCTGCAGGCGAGTATTTTGTCGAAGTATCGAGTGAGTTTTTTGTAACAACGGATTATGATCTTCAGTTTCACTATTTATCATCACTTTATGAAACACTTCCTGATCCAGAAAATCCTGTTGAAATTACTGAAGGAACATTTGATTTAGAGATTGAAGGCAAATACGATATTGTCTATGCGACATTTAATGCCCCAGAGGGTGGTATGCTTGTTTTAGCACCCAATCAAGTGTATTCAAAAGAGTTCCTCATTTTTGATCCTCAAGGAAATGAAATGAGTTCTCAAGTGTTCTATAAGAATGACTTCATGTATCTTTCTTTAAGACCAGGTGTAACCACATTTTTATTTAGAAACCAGTTAGGTGCTGAATCTGTTACATTTACTGTCAGCCACTATGGAAGTGCGCCTTATCGCTATGAACCACTTCCAGTAAGTTATCCAAGTGACTATGTTGTCATCAATAGTTATTATAATTTGTACTATACGTTTGATCTATCATACACACAAAATGTCACCTTTCAATCTATCCTTGATACACGTATCCATCAATCAACATCGGGTATTAATTATCAAATATGGCGTTTAGGGACAAGTCACTATGAGATTTATCGAGAATTTCGCATGTTGGATTCTTATTCGGTTGAACTTCCTGCGGGTAGTTATTATTTAAGAGCATACACCGTAGCAAGCGTTAAGATTAGAGCTTCCTATGAAATGCCACACGATACGAGTAATGTGGATGCTTGGACGAGTTATGGTATTTATTCAGCAGACTTTGCTGCAAAACCAAGAGCTTATATGAGTAAATATATACACTATCCAAATCAAGATTTAAATATCCATTTTGAAACAGGCAAGTTAGAAAATGTGATGATTGCATTTGATTCAAATGTGGATTACATACTTTATGATAGCTTAGGAAATGTTTATAATAGCTATCCGCAATTAGGATTTAGAACGTTTGAGTTACCTAAAGGTTCTTATTATATTCATATTGAAGACCAAGGACAAACATCTCAAATAGGTTATGGACTTGCTGTAGTTTACTTATATGATTGAAGCGAGTATCATAGACATTGTGAGGTAGACATATGAGAGAAACTATTGGAGAAAAATCATTAGGGGATGTTTTTACTAACATTTTTCTATTTATTGCTTTAGGAGGACTTACCATCATCTCTATTAGAACGAATGCGATTGAGGAAAACACAACTAAATCTATCATGGTTTATGTAACTGGTGGATTATCTGTTATGTCGTTCTTTCTAACCATTAGGGAACTGGTGAAACCACACGTGATGATCGAAAGTGATAAAATGAATTTATATTTAAATTATCGTCATCACACCGAAGAAATCCCTCTACATGAAATCGTTCAAGCTCAAGCTAAAAGAGTAAGATCAAGAGCAATCACATATTCTTATGGAAAGATAACCATTCACACAACAAGGGATACACATCGGATTGGAAATATTGCTAAATGTGAAGACGTCGCATTAAGAATTATGCGATTGGTGAATACAGCAAAGGAACATAGAGAAGAGGAATAATTTGGATCAAATCGAAGATACAAAGCTCAAATCAAAAGAAAATGTGGCTCAAATGATGAAGTTCACACTTTTTTCCATATCAGCAGGAGTTATTCAAGTCATTACATTTACGCTTTTATTTGAGGTTGCACATCTTATTTATTGGCCAGCATATTTAACAGCACTTATCTTAAGTGTGTTATGGAATTTTACGTTAAACCGAAAGTTTACGTTTAAATCAGCAAACAATATACCGATTGCCATGATTAAAGTAGCGCTTTATTATGCGGTGTTTACACCTCTTTCAACTTGGTGGGGACATGAACTCTCGTTGATTGGATGGAATGAATATCTTATTTTAGGTTTAACTATGATTACAAACCTTGTCACAGAGTTTCTATTTACTAAGTATGTGGTATACAGAAATAGCATTAATTCAGCAAGCTCTAACGAACAAAAATGACCATTATGTCAATTTAGGTAGTCTATAACGAACAAAATAGTATCATAAAAAGAGGGAATGCAAACTAAACTGCACCCCCTTTTTTATGATATACCAAACACATAAAGATGCTAAAAAGATATTTTTATAATAATGAAAACGTTTAACATCATAAATCTCTTGATTATGTATAGCATCATGCTATAATAACAATAAATCATAAATGCTTTGATAAGAAAGAGTAACTAAGATTAATCATGATAAGAGAGCCTCAGCTGGTGAAAAGAGGTATGAAAGAATTAGTGAACATGGTCTTTGAGCAGCGCATCTGAAAAAATAAGTAAGATAAGCCGGGCACACCCGTTAACGTGTTAGAGTATTAAATCATTGATTGATGCGTACTTGAAAAGGTGAGTTTTGTGAGAAACTCACGAATAAAGGTGGTACCACGTGAATAACGTCCTTTCTTTTTAAGAAGGGACTTTTTTTATTTTTTTAGGAGGTTAATATGAATGATTCAAATTGAACATGTATCACAACGATATAAACAACAAAAAGAAGATTTTTATGCACTCAATGACGTTTCATTACGTATCGATTCACATACGAATATCGGTATTGTAGGATATAGTGGTGCGGGTAAATCAACTTTAGTCCGTTTGATCAACGGCTTGATCAAACCGACCCAAGGTGGGGTTTATGTTGATGGCATTGATCTTAATACCTTGACGAAGAAGGAACTGGACCGAATGCGAATGAAGATCGGTATGGTTTTTCAGCACTTTAACTTATTATCCTCACAAACCGTTTTTAATAACGTGAAAATCGCATTAAAGATTGCAGGATATGAGAAAGATCAGATAGATGCTAGAGTTCATGAAGTACTTGAGATGGTGGGTTTATCTGATAAAGCGATGAGTTATCCAAGAAACTTATCAGGCGGTGAGAAACAAAGAGTTGGTATCGCTAGAGGGATTGCTAATCATCCAACATATTTACTATGTGATGAGATGACAAGCGCTTTAGATCATAAAACTGCTAAAGATATTTTAGCTGTTTTAAAAGAGATTCAAAAGAAAGAAAAGATGAGCATCATTTTTATTTCTCATCAACTGGATATGGTGAGAGAAATCTGTGATGAGATCGTTGTTATGGAAAAAGGGAAAATTGTTGAGAGTAAGAAGACCAAAGATTTATTTATAGAACCTAAGAGTCATGCTGCTCAATCTTTAATTGAAAGTTATCAAGTGATTGAATCACTAAGGGGAAGTGATCGCTACGTTTTAACGTACACCAAAGATGCACTTCACCAGTCCATTTTAAGTGATGCCATTAAGGCATTTGAAATCGATCTATCCATTATTTATGCACTCACATTACCGATGGGTTTAGATACGATTGGTTATTTAGTGGTTGAAATGAAGGGAAATAGATTGCAGGAAGCTTGTGAATTTATTACATCAAAAGAGGTTCATATCAGAAGATTAAGTGAGGAAAAGATATATGACAACGTATGAGATTGAGCAAATTCAAAAAGCATTTGTTGATACACTCTATTTACTTTTTATCACGGGTATTTTCTTAACAGTCATTGGTCTGATTTTAGGTTTCTTACTCTATTTTACAAGACCAGATGAAAGAAAACAAAAACCTAAAATCATACATATAATTCATTTTGTTTTAGGTGGTGTCATTGATATTTCAAGATCAATCCCCTTTATCATTTTAATGATTATGTTAATTCCAGTGACAGTCATTATTATGGGAACGATGTTAGGTAGGGATGCTGCATTACCCGCACTGATTATCAGTGCGTCCCCATTTTATGCAAGAGTTGTTTATAATGCATTAAAAGATATTCCTTATGGTACACATGAAGCCTTAGAATCCATGGGTGCAAACAAACGGGTGATTGCAGCGATGTTACTTAAAGAAGCGCTACCTTCACTGATTTCAGGCTTAACGGTTGCGATGGTATCACTGGTTGGATTTATAGCAGCGGCTGGTGCTGTTGGTGCAGGTGGATTAGGTGATTTAGCAAGAAGAAGAGCACTCGTAATGGATTATGATGTGATGTATGTTTCAGTTGGTTTGTTGTTAGTGATTGTTTTAGTGATACAGTTTTTAGGCGATTTTATTTCAAAAAAAGTAGATCATCGATAAAAGGAGAAAAGAAAAATGAAAAAATTAGGGTTAATCGTATTATTCGTATTATTTGGGGTCCTTTTTGCAGGTTGTAAGGAAAATGAGTATGAAGTGATTAAAGTGGTTGCGACTGCAGTTCCACATGAAGAGATTTTAGTTGAAGCAATTCCATATTTGAATGAACTAGGATATACGCTTGAGATTGTTGTAATCTCTGATTATAGTTTAGGAAATCCTGCTGTTGCAAGCAGTTCTGCAGATGCGAACTTCTTCCAACATCTTCCTTATTTAAATCAGTATAATGCGACTGCTTCAAATGATAAAAAGTTAGTCAATGTTGCAGGTATTCATATTGAACCCATTGGCTTATATGCGGGTTCTAAATCAAGTGTTGATGCTCTTGTAGCTGGTGATGACATTATCATTAGTGACAATGTCTCAGATTACGGAAGAATTGTTCAGTTTCTAGCGAATATTGGTTTAGTTGAAACCATCGAAGGATTTGAACCCACACAAAGTTTCGCAGATCCTGAAGAAGCGATTTTATCTAAAACAGTTGATTTTGATTTTAGAATCATTGAAGCGGCACTGCTTGTTCAAGCGAGAACCAATCAAGAAGGAGCACTCGTGTTCATCAATGGTAATTATGCATTAGAAGGTGGATTAGGTTTAAGTGATGTTTTAGTATCTGAACCAACAGAAAATAATCCTTATGTGAATGTGGTTGCTGTCTTAAATGGACATGAAGATGATCCAAAGATTGAAGCACTTGTGACTGTTTTAACTTCTGATGCGATCAAAGATTTTATTACAAGTAGATATAATGGATCTGTAATTCCTGCATAGTTAAAATCTAAAATAACCATCTTTTCGAAAGAAGAGGTGGTTTTTTATTGACAAAAAATAAGCAGATGTTGTATACTTAAATTAACGTTAATGTAAAACGCTTACAGGAGGTTTAAACGTGGCAGATCGAAGAATTCTACTTAAAGATATTGCAGAAAAAGCTGGGTTAACAATTAACACAGTATCTCGAGCTCTAAAAAATAAGTCAGATATTTCGGTTGGCACCAGAGAATATGTCCAAAAGTTAGCACTTGAAATGGGATACATTCCTGATGTTGTCGCAAGTTCTCTACGCAGTGGTTATACAAAAACGATTGGTATTATGTTTGATAACATTTCAAACCCGTATTACATGATCATGACAGAACTCATACACAACGAACTTAAAAAAGATGATTATGACATGATGATCTTTACTTCATCGGGAGAAAATGCACAATTTGATTTAGAAAGTTTTAATAAAATGGTTTCAAGAAGAATTGATGGAATCATTACCTTCTTAAAACCAACACCTGATGTTGTAAGAGCAGTTCATATTAACAAAATCCCTTTAGTCATTTTAGGTCGTGAAGGCGATGATATCGGCATTGACTCTGTCTATACGAATGACTTTGAGGGTGGCTATCAAATTGGTAAACATTTGGCTAAACAAGGCCATAAAAAGATTGGATACATTGGTGCTCCTCAAGATATTTTATGTTCATTAAAGCGTTTAGAAGGTTTAAGAACTTATTTGGATGAACAAGGAATTACAATGCCAGTTGCTCAATCAAAGTTTCTAAAGCACTATGATTTAAATTTAGTAAAACCTGTGGATGAACTTCTTGATCAAAAGGTTTCTGCAATCTTCTGTTTCAATGATACGATGGCATATGAAGTTATCACGCATTTAAAAAATAGAGGGTATAAGGTTCCTGAAGATATTGCAGTCTGTGGATATGACAATATTGAAGAACATTTAAAAGTACCTGTTGAACTGACAACCATTGACACACACAAAGAAGAACTTACTCGAAAAACCATTCAAACACTAAAAACCAGGATGCACCATTTTGATTCACCGCTGGTTAAGTTAGTCAATGAAGCAAAGATCGTGATTCGAAAAACAGCTTAAATAAGTGATGAACACAGTCAATTCTGTGTTCATAAAGTATATAACATTAACGATAATGTAAATTCCATAGCGACGCTATGAAAGATAAAGAAAGGGAGTAAAGATGAGAAAAATACTTGGATTATGTGTATTACTTTTAGTGGGTATCGCACTAGTCGCATGTGAGAAAGAACCTGAAGTAGGTGCAATCACGTGGGCAGGTTTAGAAGATCAAGTGATCACACGTGGTGATACGGTTGATCTATTAGAAGGTGTAACCGCAACAGATTCAATTGACGGTGACATCACAGACGATATCGAGATTGTTGATGATGGTGGTTTTACAACACACCTCGCTGGCGGTTACGCAGTGAAATATGAAGTTACCAATTCAACGGGTGTTACCGAACAAAAAACAAAGAATTTCTCTGTTTTAGTTGGACATAACGTATCCAATGGTAACTTTGAACTTGGTGCAGTTGGTTGGACATTAGATAAACCCGGTGGAGCAGCAACCGTTGCATACAGTGCAAATGGAGCAGCAATCACAATTGAAAATGCGGGTACATCTTGGTGGGCACTTCAACTTTATCAAATGAATGTTGTCTTTAAAGCTAATAAGACATATAAATTAACTGTTGAAGCTTCATCTCCTGATGGAAGATCAATGTCTGTAGGTTATGAAGATCCAAATAATGGATTTGCGATGTTAAATCCAGGATTTATGCCGATTGCATTAAGTGATGCAATGACGACTTATACACAGTATTTCACATCCGAAGAAAACTATGATAACATCAAAGTAGTCGTATACCTTGGTAACCAACTTGAACAAGATGTGGTTGATGGCGATCCACATGTGGTTAACATTAAATCGATTAATATCGAAGAAGTGACATTAAATACATCGGTAACTTTCGCAGGTTTAGATGAAGTTGATGCTATTTCTGGTGATTTTGCAAACTTTGATCCGATGGCAGGTGTCACAGTTACTGGTGCTGATTTAGAAGATGTTGAAGTTTTAGGTGTTTTACCAGAATCAGTGATGGTTGCATCCTCTTATTTCTTAACCTATGTGGTTGAGATGAGTAATGGTAGTGTTGCGTTTGCAACGAGAAAAGTGAACTTCACATTGGCTAAAGATTTTGAATACCAAGCAATTAATGGTTCATTTACCAATGGTTTTACAGGTTGGACACAAGATGTGATTCAAACCGTAGGTACAGGTGCAGCAACATTTACTGATAATGGTGATGGCACAGTATCCATTTTAGTCTCCAATGCAAGTTCAGCTGCATGGCATATTCAATTACAACAAGCAACATCAACCTTTAAGGCTGGTGAATCTTATGTCGTAAGAATCGTGTTAAAAGCTTCACAAGAACGTAAAGTTGACGTTGAAGTGGTACATCCAGCAAGTGGATTTGCTCAAATTGCACCAACACTCGTACAAGCGACTGTCGGTACAGATTGGACAACCTATGAAATTCATTTTACTGCAACTCAAGATTATGAAGGTGCTAAGATTGGTCTACTTTTAGGTAATGGTGATGGTTTAACACCCAATAACATTACAGTCACTGTAGATGAATTCCAAGTGTACAAGTATGCACCATTTAATCAAAACTTTGATACAACTCATGAACCTTGGGTTTTAGATAACATCACAGGTGCTGTCAATGAATCTGGTGAAATGGTTGTTACATTTGCGGAAAACCAATTAGGTCAAGATCCATGGAATAACCAACTTTATCAATCAACAGGTAGCGAACTTGTTGCAGGTCATACATATCAAGTTGAAGTCCGTATTAAGAGTTCAATTGCACGTACAATTAGAGTGTGGATTGAAGATAGAGCTAAAGGTTATGCAGGTATTGCGACTGGTGCTGAAACAGAATTAGTTTTAACAGCAGACACCTATGCTACATTAACTTACACCGTCACGATTACTGAAGCTAATCAAACGATTGATGCGAAATTTGTTGTGATGTTTGGTGATTCTGTTGCTAAAGGATTAGCACACGTTGTCACTGTAGATTACTTTAGAGTTAACGATATTACATTAAACCCACCCGTTGTAGAATAGGAGATTTTATGAAGAAACTTTACGCAGTATTCATCTTATTGTTTTCAGTTATCGTTCTTTCATCATGTAAAGAAGAACCCACAGAAGAACCCATTGAAACAAAAACATATTTAAACCCAGTCTATGAACCAGTGTTAGCTGATCCTTCAGTGATCAGACATGAAGGCATTTATTATGCTTTTGGTACACAAGATTATGGACAATGGGGCGATGAATATGGTGTAAAGTATACACCGATTCTATCATCAGAGGATTTAGTGACGTGGACGTATGAAACGAGTGCGTTTACGTTACAGTCAAGACCAACATGGGGAACACCGAATGCAGGTTTATGGGCACCAGACATTGTGAAAATAGGGGATACATTTAATTTGTATTATTCACTTTCCACATGGGGTGATCCAAACCCAGGTATTGGCGTAGCAACAGCTAACCATCCCCTTGGCCCATGGACGGATCAAGGGCCAATCCTCCGCTCCTTATCGATTGAGGTCAATAATTCGATTGATCCGACAGTTTTTGAGGCTGAGGGGAAGGTTTACATGATTTGGGGATCATTTCGCGGTATTTATGGTGTAGAGCTTACCTCAGATGGTTTAGCATTAAAAGATGGAGATCAAGCAGCGAATACGAAAACGTTGATTGCTGGATTAGATACATCAACATCTTGGAATGCAGCAACCTATGAAGCTCCCTACATCTTAAAGAAAGATAATTATTATTATTTGTTCCTATCTTCTGGAACATGTTGTGACGGACATAATAGCACGTATAATGTCCGTGTTGGAAGATCGACAAATCCGATGGGTCCATTTATTGATCATGATGGCAGAAGTATGTTAGGTACTTATCGTGGTTATCAAGTCGTTCTAAGTAGCAGTTATTTTAAAGGTCCAGGACATAATTCAGTTGTGCAAGATGACAACGGTGATTACTGGATGTTATATCATGCCTTTGATACGAGTGAAGCTTCCAATTTTGGAAACTCTCCACGTCGTAGTTTGATGATTGATTTATTGTTATGGGATGAAGCAGGTTGGCCATCTGTTTTAGGTACAATGCCATCCAATAATGAACAAGTAGCACCATTTATCGCACCACGCACTTGATAGGAAGGGCATTTTGCCCTTCCTTACTCGCGTGATGATCGGAGGAAAAAGATGAAAAAGATTAGTGTTTTACTGCTTATATTAACGATGAGTCTCGCTTTATTTGCATGTCGTGGTGGAAATACACCGACACCAACTGAAGAAGGCGGAAAGATGAGTTTAAAGTTTTGGAATTCGCTCACGGGTGCTGATGGTTCTGTGATGAGACAACTGATTGCACAGTTTAACCAAGAGCATTTAGATGAGATTGAAGTCATTGAAACATTTACAAATGAAGTTGATTATTATACCAATATCAACTTACTTGTTCCAATGAAAAAAGGACCAGATGTGATGATTATGCACTCTTATTTAGTGCAAAGTTATGCCAATACAGGTCTCATTGAACCGCTTGAGAGTTATATCGAAACCTCTGGTGTCGATATTAAATCAAGTGATTATATTGAAGATATTTTTAATTCACTTTACTTTGAAGATGAACTCTATGGTGTACCACTTGATGTACACACTGTAGGGATTTACTATAATAAAGATTTACTCGAAGCCTATGATTTAGAAGTTCCAACAAACCGTAGTGAAATGATTGCTGCTGCAAAAACAGTTCAAACGGGTGAAAAAGTAACTAATGCCCAATTTTGGGGGTTACCTTTATCATCAGCATGGCCTTCAGAATGGGTTTTTACAGCATCACTCTATCAAAATAACGGTATTGAGATTGATGAAAATGGTGATCCTGCGTTCCATTCACCTGAAGGTGTTCAAGCACTTAAAGCTGTGACGGATCTCATCCATGTTGAAAATTTATCACCCCTTAATTTAGGTGTTGACCAAGATTTATTTATGTTTCAAACAGGAAAAGCTTTATTCCATATTCAAGGAAGTTGGATGTTAAATAGCATGATTGAATCGGGAATCAACTTTGGTGTATTACCGATTTCACAGATGTTTAATTTATCAGATACAACGACTAAAAACCAAATCCCTGTAAGATCACATACATTCGTAGTACCTAAACCATCGGTTGAAATGACGGATGCAAGACAAGAAGCGATTATGACATTTGTGAAATATTTAGGTGACCATTCTTATGTTTGGGCAACTGCTGGACAAATTCCTGCATCGAATATTGCAAGAGCGACCTCTGAATATCAGGCATTACCTTATCATGCTGGTTTTGGTGACTTAAATAACTTTAGAATCTCTGCACAATCACCTTATTTCCATCAAGCGTATTCACCTGTCTATTCGAGAGTGACTGCAGCGATGGCGAATAAAAACTATAATGCAGAATTATTATTAAGTGCAGCCGTTGAAGAAGCTTTATTACTCCTTCAAGAAGCACGTTCATAGAAAGGAATATTTATGCAGCTCTCATTAGAAGCCAAACGAAGACGAATGAAAAGAGTCATTAAAGATCATGCGAGCGCATACGCATTCCTTTTGCCATATCTGATCATCTTTTCAATCTTCTTCGTATTCCCATTTTTCTATGGTCTTGTTATTAGTTTCTTTGACTGGAATTTGTTTTCTCCTGAAGAAACGTCTTTTGTAGGATTTGATAATTTTAGAAGAATTTGGTTTGAATCAGATGGCATCTATTACAGATACTTTTGGTCGGGACTTAAAAATACGTTAATCTTTGTTGTTTTTTCAGTCCCATTCTTAGTTTTAATTCCTTTGATTTTAGCTGCTTTAATCGATAATGAACCTAAAGGGTATAAAGTATTTAGAACCATTTTGTTTATGCCAACTGTTTTATCGATTTCATCGGTGATTTTGATTTGGAAGTGGCAATTTTATACTAACGGGGGGTTTATTAACTCTGTGTTATTAAAACTTGGTTTAAATGAAATTCCATTCTTAGTCTCACAACCGTGGGCATGGATCTCCATTATCGCAGTGACCATTTGGTGGACGATGGGAACAAACATGGTTATTTTAGGTGCAGGTTTAAAAAATATTGATAAAACGCTTTATGAAGCAGCAGCGATTGATGGTGCATCTTATGTTCAAACATTTAAATACATTACGATGCCTTCACTGGCACCACAGATGTTGATCGTTATGATTACAACCGTGTTAGCATCATTTGGTGTTTATGGTCAACCTGATTTACTTACCAATGGTGGACCTGATTTCTCTACGACGGTTTTAATGATGCGCATTCGTCCTCTAGCGTTAGGGACAAACGCAAATCCAGGTATCGCAACCGCGATGGCGATTTCGATGGGGTTAATTATGATTTTAGTTAGTATTGTGCAAGCGAAAATCATTAAGAGAAGAGGTGATGCTTAATGGCGATACGTGCCGTTCAAAACAAGCGTAAAACCATGAGTTTCATCGTTTTACTCATTGTCTCTATCTTATGGCTGATGCCTTTAGTTTGGGGTTTAGCAACCAGTTTTAAAACACCTCAAGATATTTCTTCTAATCCTACGTCTTTATTTCCAGAGTTATGGACATTAGAGCATTATCAAGGTTTGTTTAACCGTCCTGATACACCGGTCATGCGTTGGATGCTGAATAGCTTTATCATTGCAGGTAGCTATACGGTTCTTTATTTAATCATTGTGAGCTTTGCAGCATATGCATTCTCTATTTTAAAATTTAAATACCGTGATCAAATATTCTGGATCATCTTAAGTACAACCATGATTCCAACCGTGATTAATTTAGTACCACTCATTACGATGACCATTGATTTCGGATGGTTTGGATCGTGGTTATCACTGATTATTCCAGGATTAGGTGGCGTTTTTGGGATGTTTTTACTGAGACAGTTCTTTTTAGGTATTCCCTATGAACTGGTTGAAAGTGCGAAAATTGATGGTTTAAATAACTTTGGTATTTTTGTTAAAATCGTGATGCCCTTATCAAAATCAGCATTTTTAGTTGCTGCACTGTTTGCATTTATGGGTAACTGGAATGACTACTTATGGCCACTCATTCAATTCTCTGGTGTCGATGCAAGCATGTGGACATTGCCTGTTGGACTGTCTAAGATTGCAGGTACCTATAATTATGATTACGGTTTAACGATGGCTGCAGCCATTTTAGCGATTGTACCTGTTGTTATTGTTTATGCCTTATTACAAGATAAAATCATTGAAGGAGTTGCCCGTACGGGTATTAAATAACATGATGAAGTATCCTAAAAGTCATATTGATTTACATCCTCGTCCGCAGCTGACACGACCACATTTCATGTTACTTGATGGTCTATGGGATTTTGCGTTTGATGATTTAGATGTAGGAGTTAAAGAAGGATGGTTTAATGATTTTAAAAAACAAAGAGAGATTTTAGTTCCTTTTAGTTACCAAACTGAGATGAGTGGTGTTCATGATGAATTGAAACATGAAATCGTTTGGTATAAAAAAGAAGTTAACATTAAGCATCTCGAAAAGACATTACTCCATTTAGAAAAAAGTGATTATGAAACTGATCTTTGGGTTAATGGTATTCATGTGGGACATGAGATAGGTGGTTACCACCGTCTATCGTTTGATTTAACTCATGCGTTAATTCAAGATCAAAATGATATCGTTTTAAGAATTAAAGATACATGGGATACCGAACAACCAAGGGGTAAACAACGTTGGAAGGGTGAAAACTTTGGATGTTGGTATGTTGAAACGACAGGGTTATACCAAAGTGTTTGGTTAGAGTTTCTTCCCAATACGTATTTAAAACATGTTGTTTTAGAACCGAGAAACGAAGATTTTATGGTAGATCTTAGTTATGAGATCGAAGGCTTAAAAGAAAATCTTAGTTTAGAGGTCATCATATCATTTGATGATGAGCTTATTTCTAGACATGAAGTGATGTTAAAAGGATCTCATGGAAGCATGAGCTTATCCATGAAGACAGATCAAGATCAGTTTAAACTCATGACATGGAATGAACATCATCCCCATTTCTATGATGTTGTTTATCGGGTTAAAGAAGAAGATTACATCATTGATGAAGCGAAATCTTATGTTTTAATGCGTTCATGGAAAACAAAAAACAGAAGTCTTTATTTAAATGATGAGCCTGTTTATTTGAAGATGTTACTTGATCAAGGTTACTGGCCAACATCAGGATTAACTGCACCAAGTGTAGATGATCTTTTAAAAGACATTCTACTCACTAAACAAATGGGTTTTAATGGCATACGTAAACATCAAAAGATTGAAGATGAAAGATTTTATTATCTTGCAGACCTTTTAGGGGTTTATGTGTGGTTAGAGATGCCATCTGCCTATGAATATAGTGAACGTATGACACAAAAAATGACAACCGAATGGTTAAACGTTTTAAAACAGTATCGTCATTACGGATCCATTATGACCTATGTTATTTTCAATGAATCATGGGGCATTCCACATGTCAAAACACATAAGAAACAGCAAGCCCTAAGTGTCAGTTTATACCACTTAACCAAGAGTATTGATGATAAAAGATTCGTGATCTCCAATGATGGATGGGAACATACAACATCGGATTTCATCACGATTCATAATTATGTCTCTGAAGGTATAGAATTAAGTCAGATGTATCAAGATCTTGAAAGCTTAATGAATCAAACGATAGTAAATAATACTAGAGTGAGAGACATATTCGCAGATGGATTTAAAGATGAAGGACAACCTATCATCTTCTCAGAATATGGTGGCATCGCGTTTACCAAAGATGAAGGATGGGGCTACGGACAAAAAGTTGATTCTAAAGAAGCCTTTAGAGATCGTCTTGATGGTTTAACCAAAGCGATTAGAAAACATGCTTTATTTACGGGTTATTGTT
>MIDA01000025.1:0-14201 GCA_001830045.1 Tenericutes bacterium RIFOXYA12_FULL_35_10
ATGCACAAGAAAAAGTGATCGAAATGGTTGATAAGGAAAAAAAGATCGTGATTTGGGGTCCTCCTGGAACAGGTAAGAGCCAAACGATTACATCTTTAATCGCTAGACAAATCTTAAAAAATGAAAATGTGTTAGTCGTGAGTGAAAAGAAGGTTGCCTTAGATGTCATCTATGCACGATTAGGTGCAGCTTCACATTACGCGATGATGATTGATGATGCATCGAATAAACAATCATTCTATGAGAAACTTCACCGTATGATGCATCAAAAGACACCCTCACGCAGTTTTAATAATGATATTTACCGTTTAGAAGAAGAGATTAAGCGTTTAGACCAAACGTTTAATGAAGCCATTAAACTCATGTATCAAACGCATAAACAAGGAAGGCCACTGGCTTATTTTTATGAACGCTATTTAAGAGATAAAGATCTGATTTTAGAACTATCACCTAAACTGATCTATGAACATATGAATCAAGGGATTAAACACCTTGATTTTGATGGGATTGATGTCTTAGAAAAGATTTTTGATAAAGATATCAAGCTTAAAAACTATTTAAACTATCATAAAATCATTTCTACATATCCTTGGTTTCAACGCCTTGAAACCAAGATATCACGAAGTAGTTTTTTAGAGTTTGATCAAGTGATGGTGGACTATCATCACATGATGACAAGTTATCAAAAAGCATGGTTCTTTAAGAAACGAAGACTAAAGAAACAGTTTTTAGTTGATCACGCTATGAAGTTAAGCTTTATGACTCAAAAGAAAGCTTTAGATCATAAATTCTTAAAGACTTTAATCAAAGATCCTTTGTTTGCTGAATATGTGATCAATAACTTAAAAGATTTAAATAAGATTAAAACGAATTACATGCAGTTATCACCACTTGCCTTAGCTTATTTAGAGATGTTAACATCAGATCATCTTTTTAAATCGATAGAACATATTGAATCTTACCGGAAATACTTCTTTGATGGTTATATTACAGGATTCTTAGAAACATTTCGTGCTAAACATCAAAAATATCTTTTCATTTTAAATGATTATGAGAAGAAGATGAGTGAACTCAAAGCTTTAGGTAAAGAAAAACAAAAGGTTTCTCAAGAATCCTTTGAGATGAAGTTATTTAGTCATGCCCTTGATTTATCCAATACGAAACGTATTATGGATATCAAGCGCATTCTAGAAAGCGATAAGAAACCAAGCATTAAGGCATTCTTTGATCTCTTTCATGTAGAGATGTTTTCACATGTTAAAATCTGGTTATTAACGCCTGAAGTGATTTCATCCATTTTACCTTTACAGTTTAATTTATTTGATTTAGTGATCTTTGATGAAGCCTCACAGATGTATGTTGAAAAAGGTATTCCTGCCATTTATAGAGCGAAAAAAGTCGTGATTGCAGGTGATCCTAAACAATTAAGACCTTCATCACTTGGTATGGGTAGATTAGATGAAGATGATCCCTTTGAAGAAGATGAACTTTTAAAACACGTCACTTTTGATGCGAAGAGTTTACTCGATTTAGCACGCTATAAATATAAAGAATCTCTTCTTAACTATCATTACAGAAGTCATTACCAAGAACTGATTGAGTTTTCCAATCATGCTTTTTATGATGGTAAACTCATCATTTCTCCGAATGTATCCAATCCACCAGAACCTCCTATTTCATATATGTATGTTAAAGATGGTTCATTTATGAAAAAACGTAATCTTGTTGAAGCCAAAGCTGTGATCGAACTCTTAAAGAGAGTCTTAAAAGATAAAGATGAAAAAGAATCTGTTGGTGTGATTACATTTAATAGCACCCAAAGGGATGCCATTATGAATTTAGTGGATGAAGAACTCTTTAAAAAGGGTGTTTATCAAAAACGTTTTGAAAAAGAAGTGTTTAGAGAAGATACCCATGAAGATCAAAGTTTATTCGTTAAAAACATTGAAAACGTTCAAGGCGATGAACGTGATATCATCATCTTTTCCATGGGTTATGCCAAAGATGATACAGGGATTGTCAAACGTCGTTTTGGATGGTTAAATCATGAGGGTGGACAAAATCGATTAAATGTTGCGATTACAAGAGCAAGAAAGAAAATCTATTTTGTGTCATCACTCTATCCAGAAGAATTAAAAGTGGATGATCTATCTGGACATGGACCCAAGCTCTTAAAAGATTTCATGAGATATTGTTACTTTGTGTCCAAGAAGAATCATGAACTCGCATCTGAGGTTTTATCAAGTCTATATCAAAAAGAATCTGATACCAGAATCTCGATGCAATCACATATGATCTCTGATTTAAAACAAAGATTAACAAAAGCTGGATATCACGTAGATGAACAGATTGGTATAGGACAGTTTAAGATACATTTAGCCATCTTTGATGAAGTCTCATCAACCTATCAGTTAGGTATAATCTGTGATCTTGTTGAAACGAATAAACCGATTGCAAGAAAAGAATTACTCCATCAAGAGAAATTCTTAGAATCCAGAGGATGGAAAGTGATGCGGATTTTCCATATGAATTATTATGAGAACCCCACAAAGATTATAAAAGAAATAAAGGAAAAACTAAAGTGACATCAAAATTAAAGGAACTCGTCTGAGTTCCTTTTGTCATTGCGATAAAATTAGAAGAATGTCTGTGGTGTTCCCATATAATAGTATGTAGGAAGTCCAACAGCTTTTGATTCTATAGGTGAAATATCTGGTTGAGATGATATTAAAGATGTGTAATGTTCAATAAAACTTTCATATGTCATCGCTGTTACATGTCCATAAATTGTTCTATATTGGGTTGTATTTGGAAAGTAAGCACCCATTGTTGCTGAGAATGTAGTTTTAATTGTATTAGAAAAGAAAATTGTGGAAATTCCTGCACCTGAGAAATAATCTTCAATATCTTGCGCAAGTTCCATAGTGGAAGCACCAGCATAAGGTATTTCTGCAGCATAGCTATTAATCGTATTAATATCGCTTATCACATAGTCAAGGCGAATATTCTTTTTTAATGCCAATGACTGATCAATAAATGACAATAATCCAATAATTGATTGAGAGACTTCTGCACATCTTGTTGCCCATTGATAGTTATTATACATTGCAATCATATAATAATTAATCTTTATAAAATCAATTGCCATATTTAAACCCGGAATATTTTCACCCAAGCCAATTATTATGTCCTCACCAGTTTTTAATAAAATATCTTCCATATAATCAAGAGCTATGTTATCACTTGTGTTATTAAAAAGATCAACAAAATTAATGCTTCCAATAAAATCCATGAGTTCAAACGAACTCACAAAATCATATCCCATTTCAAAAATCTTTTTTGATATAACTTTACATGCTTCCTGAATAATTACTCCAAAGTCTTCTGAATAGTCGCTAGCTAATGAGCAGTAGTCATCAATCAAATCATCAATTTGATCCATGGTAGGTTGTGTTATATAGGTATTTTCAACATAATATAAGACATCCATTATGAAATTTGCAAATGTGAGTTCATCAAAATACTCAGATAAACCGTTAAAAACATCATAAAATGGAACATATTCAGATAAAAAACTATTCAAGAGATCCTCATATTCCTGTTGATACATAGTTGAACTCTTATCCATTAAAGTTTTATAAAATTCAAGAAATAAACTAAGTTGATTGTATGTGTCTGCATCGTATTTAACAATTTGTGACTTGTAAAAATAATACTGCATTGATACATTATCACCACTTGGATCTAATGTTGGAAGTACTCCAAACTGTGCAACTCGATGGATTGCTGCTTGATATATGGGATTACTTGGGTAATTCTCGTATATCTTGTCAAAATCATATACCCATTCTACAACCTCACCTGTTACTCCTCCATCACCTGGATCTTCGATTACAATAATTGGTCCTGGACCTGCTTCTACAGACAAAATACTTGCACCAACGAAAAATACTAGTACAATTGAAAAAATTAAAGCAAAAAATTTCTTCATTAAGGAATCCCCTCCTTTAGATTTTGCTGAAACTGCTTTTGTTTCGAGCATTTCCTTCATTATACACAAGACTTTAAATTTTGTTACAAATACAAAATACGATTCATATTAATAGTATATCTATTATTTGTAGAGTGAAGTTACACGATTTTGATATCACATTATAATGATGAAAAATAGATGAAATATTTTTTCATATCTTGAAACTTTTGAAATCTCTGTGAAAGAAAATCGTGATATAATCTATATATGCTTATGGAGGATGAATTCTATGTGTGGAATAGTTGGTTTTATCGGACATAAAAACGCGAAAGACGTTGTCTTAAATGGTTTAACACGCCTGGAGTATCGTGGATACGATTCTGCAGGTTTAAGTTTATACAATCAGCGTTACCAAATCTTTGATGTTTATAAAGATGAAGGAAGGGTTGCTAAACTCGTTGAATCAACGAAACATGCAGACTTTTCAACCATTGGAATTGGCCACACGAGATGGGCAACCCATGGTAAAGTGAATAAAGAGAATTCACATCCACATTACTCTCAAACGAGACGTTTTATCGTTGTTCATAATGGAGTCATTGAAAATTACCAAGAATTAAAGGATCAATACCTTCATAATCACGTGTTTCAAAGTGAAACAGATACCGAAGTGATTGCGCAACTCATTGAAACATTTTCGCAAACACTTCATGTTGAAAATGCGATTACAACAACCCTTAAATTACTACATGGATCTTATGCACTTTTGGTGCTTGATTCAAATGATCCAGAAAAGATCTATGCTGCCAAATATAAGAGTCCACTTATTTTAGGTGTAGGTAGTGATGGTATTACCATCGCATCTGATCTCATGGCTCTCGTTGGTTATTCATCTGATTATCATGCATTAGATGATAAAACATTTATTGTTGCTAGAAAAGATGATGTCAGACTCTTTAATTTAGATCATCAACCCTTAGATCTTCATTTAAAGAAAATTGAACTTGATGATGCGGTTACCACCAAGGGTGAGTATGCGCATTACATGTTAAAAGAAATTCATGAACAACCATCTGTGATCAGAAGAATTTTAACCAATTATTATGATAAAGATATCGTTCAAATTAAACCTGAGATTTTATCTGCGATTAAAGATGCAGATAGACTATATATCCTTGCAGCTGGAACTTCGATGCACGCAGGTTTAATCGGAAAACAACTGTTTGAAAAGTTGTGTGAGATTCCTGTTGAAGTGCATATTGCATCTGAGTTTGCTTATCAAAAACCTCTTTTATCCAAGAAACCATTATTTATTCTTGTCACGCAGTCTGGTGAGACTGCAGATCTACGTGCATGTTTAGTTGATTTAAATGAACGTGGTTTTGAAACGTTAACCATCACTAACGTTCCTACATCGACACTTGCAAGAGAAGCAACTTACTCTATAGAACTTTTTGCAGGTCCTGAAATTGCAGTGGCATCCACGAAAGCCTATGTTGCTCAAGTCTCTGTTTTAACAATACTTGCATATGAACTCTCACAAAAACCATTTGACCTACATACTGAGTTATCAAAAGCTGCAATTTCGATTGAAAACTTTTTAGCAAGTGAAAACATCAGAGAAATCGTTCGTCATTATTTAACCAGAAGAAATGCATTTTTTATCGGACGTGGTCTTGACTATTTTATTGGTCTAGAAGCGGCATTAAAACTGAAAGAAATCTCTTATATTCAAACTGAAGGATTTGCTGCTGGTGAATTAAAGCATGGAACCATTGCTTTAATTGAAGATTCTACACCAGTGATCGCACTCATCTCTGATCCAAAGATGAGTCCAAATACACGTTCTAATTTAAAAGAAGTACAAGCAAGAGGTGCTAAAACATTTAAAATTGTGTTAGAATCTTGTAAGATAGAAGGTGACGAAGTCATCATAGATGATGTCTATTCACTATTAACACCACTCGTGATGGTTGTGCCTACACAACTCATCGCTTATTATGCTGCGCTTGAGCGCGCATATGATATTGATAAACCACGTAACCTTGCAAAAAGTGTTACCGTAGAATAAGGGGATTTTATGGGTAAATATTTTGGTACAGATGGCATTAGAGGTATCGCTTTTAGAGAATTAAATAGTGAACTCGCATTTAAAGTAGGTCAAGCGATTGCACATGTGTTAAAACCTGAAGTTGTTGTGATCGGTATGGACACGAGAGAATCCTCACCGATGTTAGCGTATAGCATCGCAAATGGTTTACTCGCATGTGGTGTTGATGTGAAGTTAGCTGGTGTTGTTTCAACACCGATGATTGCACATTACTCCAAAACGCATGAAATCATTGGGATTATGATCACTGCATCCCATAATCCATATATGGATAATGGTATTAAAGTATTTAATAAAGGCTATAAGACAACTGAAGATGTTGAAGAAAAATTAGAAGACTTTATCGATAACGGTCAAGTTGAACTCAAAGCGTTTGGACAGTTTTCACTCACAAAAGATGTAACCCTTCTCTATTTAGACATTTATTCGAAGATAGGTTTATCCTTATCTAAATTAAAGATTGGTTATGATTCTGCCAATGGAGCAAACTATCAGATTGCTAAAAAGATCATGAGCAGAATCAATCCGAAAGCGATTCAAATTTCAAATGAACCTAACGGTCTTAACATCAATCTTGGATGTGGTTCTACACATCTTAAACCTATTTTAGAACTTGTTAAAGAAAAACATTTAGATATTGCCTTCAGTTTTGATGGTGATGGAGATCGCATCATTGTCATTGACGGTGATGGCACCGTCTATGACGGCGATTTAATCATTTATCTGATTGCGACCTACCTGAAGAAGAAAAACCTTTTAAACAAGAATACAGTCGTTTTAACGAAGATGAGTAATCCTGGTATATTAAAGGCTTTAAAAGATAAAGGAATTGATTACGTGTTAACCGATGTTGGTGATAAGTATGTGTTCCATGAACTTTATACCAATAACTACACCATCGGAGGAGAATCCTCAGGTCATATCATCTTAACCCATTTACTTCATACAGGAGATGGATTGCTGGTTGCAGTCTATTTAATGCAGATTTTATCTGAATTAAAAACCTCTTTAAAAGAACTCGTTAAGGATGTAAAGATGTATCCTTTAAAGTTAACCAATATTAAAGATATTGATAAGCTTGTTTTAAAAAAAGATTCGATTAAAAAAGCGGTAGAAGATGTTAAGATGAAGTTAGGTGAAAATTCACTTTTACTCGTTAGACCATCTGGTACTGAAAGCTTAATTCGTATTACGATTTCACATGAGGATGAAAACATGGTTCAGTCCGTGACCACATATTTAGTTGATCTGATTACTGAGGAGGCAAAGAACTTATGAAAAAATATGCATTAATACTTGCTGCAGGTAAAGGTACACGCATGCGTACAGATTTACCAAAGGTTGCATTTCCTATTTTAAAGAAAGCCATGATTGAATACATCGTTGAAAACATTGAAAAATCTTCAATTGATGAGATTGTAGCGATTGTGGGACATAAAAAAGAAGTGGTTCAAGAACTATTAGGTAGTAGAGTTTCTTATGCCGTTCAAGAAGAACAACTCGGTACAGGTCACGCTGTTTTATCAGCGGCACCTGTTTTAGAGGATAAAGTAGGTACAACCTTCATTCTTCCTGGTGATATGCCACTTATGGAATATCCACTGATGGATAAACTCATTCGTGCTCATGAAGAAATGGGTAATGATTTAACGGTTGTCACCATGATGATGGACTATCCCAAAGGATACGGACGTATTGTGCGTGATGAATACGGGATTGTCACAGGTATCGTTGAAGAAAATGACTGTAATGAAACCCAAAAACTGATTAAAGAAGTGAATTCATCGGTTTATATCGTTAATAATAAACTTTTATTTGAATATGTTCGAAAGATTCAAAAGAATCCAAGAAAAGGTGAATACTATTTAACGGATATTGTTGCATTAATGCATCAAGATCATAAAGTGAATACGTTCATCGTGCGTAACCCAATGGTTACCATGGGTATTAATGATTTATATGGCATCTCCATTGCAGAAAAGTATTTAAGAGATTCCATTAATAAAGGTCATATGCTTTCAGGGGTATCGATGATCAACCCTGAAACGATCACCATTGGACATAACGTTGTGATTGAAGAAGGTGTCTGGATTTATCCGAATACAACCATCACAGGTAATACCGTGATTAAAAAAGGTGCGATTATCGGACCAAACTCAGAAGTGGTTGATTCAATCATTCATGAACATGCAGAAATCAGACATAGTATCGTTTTAAAATCTGAAGTTGGTGCATATACAACCGTTGGACCATTTGCTCATTTAAGAGAACATGCTGTGATTGGTGAACATAACCGTATTGGTAACTTCGTTGAAGTGAAAAAATCTACAACAGGTGAAGGAACTAAGGCCGCACATCTTATTTACTTAGGGGATGCGACCATTGGCAAAAACGTAAACTTTGGTTGTGGTTCTGTCACTGTGAACTATGATGGCGTTAAAAAACACCAGACAGTGATTGGTGATGATGTGTTTGTTGGATGTAACGTAAACTTGATTGCACCTATTAAAGTAAATGATAATGTCTTTATTGCTGCAGGTTCAACCGTAACAGAAGATATTCCAAAGGGTGCGTTTGCGATTGCTAGAAACAAACAAATCAACAAAGAAGATTACTCAAAAAACTATATTGAACCTAAGTCTGAGAAGGCTAAATTGTAAAGAATTGTAAATTTTTAAGAAAAAGTGTCAACACCGTTGACATTTTTTTATATTAAGCGTACATTATTTACATAAAAGGGGACTTAGAGATGAAAAATTATACGAGAACGGATATTTTAAGACTTGCACAAGAAAATGATGTACGCTATGTCAGATTGCAATTTACAGATATGTTAGGTACCGTGAAGAATGTTGAAATTCCAGTAACAAACTTAGAAAGAGCCTTAGCCAATGAGATCATGTTTGATGGTTCATCGATTCAAGGGTTTGTGAGAATCGATGAAGCGGATATGTATTTATATCCTGATCTTTCCACATGGTTAGTTCTTGAATGGGAAACTTTATCTCAGAATGCGGGTAAAGTTGCTAGACTCATCTGTGATGTCTATAAGACAGACAGAAGACCTTATGAAGGTGACCCACGTTTTATTTTAAGAAGAAATATCTTAGAGATGAAGAAAATGGGATTTGATAAGTTTAATGTGGGTGTTGAACCTGAATTCTTCTTATTCAAATTAGATGCAAAAGGTAAACCTACCATGGAGTTTTCTGATTTAGGTGGTTATTTTGATTTAGCACCTGTTGATGGTTCTGAAGATGTTCGTCGTGATATCGTCTTAGAATTAGAAAAAATGGGATTTGATATGGAAGTATCTCATCATGAAGTAGCATTTGGTCAACATGAGATCAATTTCCATTTTGATAATGCACTAGAAGCATGTGATAACATTCAAACGTTTAAGGTTTTAGTTAAAAATGTTGCAAGACGTCATGGATATCATGCAACCTTCATGCCTAAACCCATTCAAGGCATTAACGGATCAGGCATGCACTCCAATATTTCATTATCAGATGCTGATGGAACAAATTTGTTTTACGATCCAAACACTGAAAACCAGTTATCACATACTGCACTCGCCTTTATTGGTGGCGTGATGAAACATGCGCAATCATTCTGTTTAGTAACAAACCCAACCGTAAACTCTTATAAGAGACTTGTTCCAGGCTATGAAGCACCATGCTACATTTCATGGAGTGATGCAAACCGTTCTACGATGATCAGAATTCCTGCAGCACGTGGTCGTTCAACACGTATTGAGGTGCGTTCAGTAGACCCTTCTGCAAATCCATATTTAGCAATGAGTGGACTGCTTGCAGCTGGTTTAGATGGTATTCGTCAAAACTTAGATGGTTTATCACCTGTAAAGAAGAATCTCTTTAAGATGAGTGATGTTGAACGTAAACGTTTAGGCATTAAAAATCTCCCTGAAAGCTTAAAAGAAGCCATTGAACTCTTTAGTAACAGTGAACTCATGAAAGAAACGATTGGTGAAGAATTGTTTACAAAACTGATTGAAGCGAAAACCAAAGAGTGGGATGAATATAAAATGCGCATTTCACAATGGGAACTCGATAAATATTTACCCATCATTTAGGTTCATGACTTGACAATTTTTCATGATTAGCATATAATTTAACTATAAAGATGGAGTACCTCGTGCCTTACCACAACAGAGGAACATTAAAGATGGAGTACCTCGTGCCTTACCACAACAGAGGAACATTAAAGATGGAGTACCTCGTGCCTTACCACAACAGAGGAACATTAAAGTTGGAGTACCTCGTGCCTTACAACAACAGAGGAACATTAAAGTTGGAAGGATTGATTAACTCAATCCTTCCTTTTCTATAATCTTGGGAGGGATACACGTGAGTTTTTTATTATCAGACATGAATTTCTATTCGGTTGATTTATCTTACATTGAAGCATTATATGCACAAGATCATGAAGTTTATCGAAATATCATAGATTCAAATTACGAACGTAAGCCGTATATTGGTATTTTAACGCATATCAATGGAAGAGATTACCTCATACCTTTAACATCTCCAAAAATTAAACATGTAAAATGGCATTATAAAACTAAAACTTCATTTCTTATCTATGAAACAATCGATCGTTCTTTACTCTCTACTCATGATATTTTTAAGGTGATACCAGGTTCTACTGACGTAAATAAAATTCTATCTGTAATTGACATTAAGAAGATGATACCAGTGAAGCATGGCATTTATACATATATAGATATTTCGATGGAACAAAACTTACAGTATAAATCTTTATTAACTAAAGAATATCAGTTTATTAAAGCAATAAGGAGAGAGATTGTTGAATCAGCAAGTGCCATTTATAACAAACTCCTTAATGGCGAGCTTATTAAATTTGGATGCAATTTCCTCTTGCTTGAGTCCATTTGTGATTCATATACGATTTAGTAATCCGCATCACTATTACATTTATTTTTTATTATGCCTGAAATTTATTACGTGTATGGTAAGATTAAATCAAATCCTACGATGAGGTAAAAAACATGACCAAAGAAAAAATCAAACTATTATCGTTGATTAGTAATCACATTAAGTGTGCCATCAATCTCTATGGCATGATTCACAAGGAAAAATTATGTGATATTTTTTGTCATCATTATCCTGACTATAAAAAAGAAGAAGTCTTACCTTTACTAGATGATCCACTCTCACTACAGTTCGTCTATTTCAGTCAAGATTATTATATCCATGAAGCACTCTATTTCGAAAATTTGATGGATACACATCTCAACGATACGAAGCTACTTCCATACTATGTTCCAAACTTACAAACTTTTTTGAAATATAGTGATAATTTTTACGTTGAACGCACAGCTGCTTATCTTGAACTCACCCATTTTTTATTGAAAATTCTACCTCAAACACATCATTCAAAAATTGATTCTGTTGTTGATGATTTGACCATCGGAGTTCAGATGGATTTGTCGTTAGATCATGCTATTATGATCTTTGAACGCTATCAACTTCCTATTAAAGAACTTGATACCAAAAAATTACTGGATAAAGTCGTTAATTTATATAAACAAACGAGAACGTGGAAACTCCATGGTTTTACCAAAAATGAAATGAATTATTATCAAAAATTTGGAAATAGATTACCACTTAATCAATCATGTGACTGCGAAAGCGGAAAGACTTATGGTGAGTGTTGCTATCATGATGAAAAAGTGTTCTTGAATCACATCGATGAAGAAGATCATCGTTTTCAGATCACTGATGACATGATAACTGATTATAAACATAAACTGCTCAGAGAAAGTGATCGGATCATTTTCTATCATACGCATTTAACTCATCCATCACTTAGAGATCTCATTAAACACTTTATTGAACATCATATGAAAGATATCTCTAGAGAACGTCCTAAAGATGCACTTGCTGCTTTAGCGTTGTTATTAATGAGGTTACATCACATTGAAGATCAGAAAATACCTAAGGAAAAGATATTAAGAACACTTGGAAACTGGACATATCGTCAATTGATTGAAGGTATGTCACAATGGCTAGAAGTTATTTATCATCAAAAACCAGTTGAATTTAATCATATTGAAGACTTACAACATTCACTCGATGCTTACTTTAAAGACTATCCTGTAAAAAAAGAACCTAATAAAGGATATACATGGTTAGAAAAGAGTTTAGAAAAAGCGACTTATGATGAAGAACATGTTGATCGTGTACATGATTTAGTGTTTAATATTAAAGAAGCTCAACACCCTCTTGAATTAGATTATTTTAAGCTATTATTAAAAACATGCCCTACAGCGTTCCTTGCTATCGCATTTTTAGTTGAAGTATCAGAACCAAAAGATCATCTGATTTTACTGAAATGCTACATCAAAGCATTTGAAATATGCCATCAAGATGTTTTGTCAAATCCTCCAAAAAATTTCACGCATTATGGTTACAATAAAGAATATATCTTAGCTCTAGATTCGATCGGTTTACTTTATAAAGAAAACGGTAATTATAAGCTTGCATTTGATGCATATCAAAAGATGATTAAATACGATGATGAAGATCGTTTTGGAGCAAAAGAAAGTATTTTAATCTGCTACGTTATGACAAATCAAATGGAAGCATATGATGACGCAATACATGCCTTACCAGTTGACTCTTTATATCGCAAAGTGCTCATGATGTTTCATAAAATGTTGATGGGTGAATCCTTTTATGAAGAATATCTCGTCTTACTGAAAGATCATGAAGATATCTTAGATGTAATCATTGGTATCAAATCTCCAGATTCATTTCCATTTGACACACCTGAAGGATCTTTCTTCTATGATTTTTATCAAGTGCTAACTTATCAAAAAGAACTGCTTGAACCTCTCTTGAGTTTGCATAAAGGAAATCAAAAACCTTTAAATTGAAAAGAAGTTCATTTAAATGGTTTGTTTCCACATTTTTTAACATTGATACGCCCAAGCCCTTGGGCGTTCTTTATTTTTATGATAAAATAAGTATAAATCATTCAAGGGGGTATATATGTCTACAAACGTGGTCATCATGACCGATTCAACAGCTGATTTAGGTAAAGCATACTTAACGAAGTATCAGATTTATTCGATACCATTATATGTGCGTTTTGGCGATGAGATCTATAAAGATGGGATTGATATCACGACACCAGAACTTTATTTAAAAGTCGCTGATAAAGGATTACTCCCACAAACAGCTGCACCTTCACCTGGTGATTTTTATGAAACATTTAAACCTTTGATTGATGCAGGTAAAGATATTGTCTATATTGGTATCGGTTCAACAATCTCTGCAACCATTCAATCTGCAAGGGTTGCAGCACAAGACTTTCCTGAAAACCGTATTTACATCATCGATTCAAAAAATCTCTCTTCAGGGATTGCACTTTTAGTCTTAAAAGCTAAAGACTTAAGAGATCAAGGATTACCTGCTAAAGAGATTTTTGGTCAGATCAGTGCACTTGTTCCTAAAGTGAGAAGTCAATTTGCCATCCAAACCTTAGAATATCTTTATAAAGGTGGTAGAGCAACCGGACTACAAGCACTGATGGGTTCGATGCTTAAGATTAAACCGATTATTAAAGTGACTGATGGTAAGCTTGGTGTTGATAAGAAAGCATTTGGCAAAATGAGTCGAGCTTTAGATATGATGTTAGAGGACTATTTTAATTTGGGTGAAAAAGTCGATTTAGACTATGTCATGATCACACATTCACTTGCTGATAAGCATGCGATCTACATGATGGAACAAGTAAAACAACGATTAAACCCTAAACAGCTTATAGAATCACATGCAGGATGTGTGATCTCATCACATTGTGGTGAGGGAACCATCGGTATTTTATACATAGAAAGGTAAGAGATGATGAAAAATTGGAATTTAAATGATTTGTATCTAGGTTTTGATGAAACCTACAACCGTGATTTAAATGTTTATGAAAAGATGATGGATGAATACGTTGAATTAATCAACGGTGATACATCAAATCCTAAGACTTACATTGAAGCCTATTTAAAGAAATCCGAAGAGATGACCAAATTAGGTCGTACTTTAGGATCATTTGTGATGCTGACGATGGCAACTGATG
>MIDA01000025.1:14217-15900 GCA_001830045.1 Tenericutes bacterium RIFOXYA12_FULL_35_10
ACCACTTTATATGGCAAAGCTTCAAAAGATTGGAAGAAAATCAACTGCTGAAGATGTGAAGTTCTCAAGATACTTAACAACTTTAGATTTAGATTCACTTGGTAAAGAAAGTGAAATCATTAGTGATTATCTCTATTTATTAAAACTGATTCAAAGTGATGCAAAACATCTTTTATCTGAAAAAGAAGAAATACTTTACTCAAAACTGCGTGAACTTGGATCATCTTCGTGGGGACAACTCCAATCGATAACAACCGCGAATCTTCCCGTGAAGTATCGTGATCAAGAAATCACACTTTCAGAAGTGAGAAATTTAGCTTATGATGCAGACGCAAGTGTGAGAAAAGATGCCTTTGATGCTGAAATCAAATCGTTTGAATTAATCGAAGATACAGTTGCTATGGCTTTATCTAATATTAAACGTGAAGTTGTTGTCATGAATGAACTTCGTGGTTGGCCATCTGCATTAGATAAAACTTTAGAATCTTCTAAGATGACAAAAGAGACATTAGATGCCATGATTGAAGCGATGAAAGATTTTAGACCATCGTTTGAGGCTTATCTTCAAGCGAAAGCTAAGTATTTAGGACATGAAACTAATCTTCCTTTTTATGACATGTTTGCGCCTGTTGGAAAATTAGAAAAAACGTATACCTATGAAGAAGCTCAAGAAATCATTAAAAAAGCGTATTATGGTTATTCAAAACGTTTAGGTGATTTTGCTACTAAAGCATTTGATAAAGAATGGATTGACGTTTATCCTAAAAAGGGTAAACGTGGTGGTGCATTCTGTTCAAATCAACCACAACTTCATCAATCACGCATTATGACAAACTTCACAGGATCATTATCTGATGTCTTAACACTTGCACATGAACTTGGCCATGGCTATCATGGTGAAGTGATTTCTGATAATAAACCCCTTCATTGGAGTTATCCGATGCCTTTAGCAGAAACAGCATCGATTTTCTGTGAAACGATTGTGAACAATCACTTACTCTCAGAAATTACAGATCCTAAAGAAAGATTATCAGTCTTAGAAAACTCACTACAAGGTGATACACAAGTCATTATTGATATTCTTTCCCGCTTTATCTTTGAATCAAATCTTTTTGATAAGGCAAGTGGACCTATTTCTAAACACGTGATGAAAGATTTAATGATCAACGCTCAAAAAGAAGCTTATTTAAATGGTTTAGATCATAATCAACTTCATCCTTACATGTGGTTAGTGAAAGGTCATTATTATAGTGCTGGGTTAAACTTCTATAACTTCCCTTATGCCTTTGGCTTACTCTTTGGTAAAGGTTTATATGCACAATATAAGAAAAACCCTAAACTTTTCTTAACAAGTTATGATGATCTTTTAGCCTTAACAACAAAAACATCAGTTGAAGCATGTGCGAAGTCCATGAACATTGATGTGACCAAGAAAGATTTTTGGATTGATTCTTTAAATGAAGTTAAAAAAGATATCGACGAAGTCATTTTCTTGATGAGTCAAAAATAAATTATAAATCAAATGGAGCATCTCAGATGAGGTGCTCCATGTTTTTTAGTATTTATTAATAAAGGTTGCTTGAAGTGGATCAAAGACAAGATCAATTAACAGATGTGGTTTTTCGTTAAATAAGATATCTGTTAAATCTACTCTTTCGATTAAATGTGTTGCTGGGTCATGGT
>MIDA01000026.1 GCA_001830045.1 Tenericutes bacterium RIFOXYA12_FULL_35_10
AAAACAAGAAAGATAATGCGATTACTAATATTACATTTGTAAATGATGATGTCGAAAGATATATGATGCAATATCGTGGTAAGATTGATGGACTTATTATGGATCCAACCAGAGATGGTGCATCAGAAAACTTTTTGAAAGCTGTTTTACAATTAAAACCCAAAAAAATCGTTTATATCAGCTGTGAACCATTAACACAAACGAGGGATTTAAAGATTTTATCAAAGAGTTATGTCATTAAAGATGTTGTTGGTTGTGACATGTTTAGCCAAACGGTTCACGTTGAGTCTATCGTATTGCTTTCTTTAAAAACGGCTTAAATGAGCCATTTATGATATTACACAATTGGTGATTTTACCAGTGAAAAGGTATAAATCACCTTTTTTTGTATTTTTAGCCATTGGGGGAACATCTCACTTTCATTGTATAAACATATTTTTGAATGAATTTTGTCAAAAATGATAGTCGAGGTTTGTATGTGTAAACACATTTCGATACATTCATATGAGTTTTTCAATTAGAGAAATCGCTCTATTAAAGCCAAAAATATGCTTTATGTTCTCACACTCAATGTTAAGGTATGATTTTACCTTATTTTCATAACAAGCGAAAAAACAAGTGTACGAATTACTTATAAAATGAATAGAAGCTAACTCACTTGATAAGGGTGATTTAGCTTCTTTTTTTGTTACATATAGTGAGTTTTTTCATTATCTTGAATATGTAAACATATTAGACAATAATCACTTTGTAATTCATGAATTTATCGTATTTTGCATTGTGATAATGTCCTTCATAAATAGGTTTCAACTTTAAAAACTTTTTACGGTTTTCAGAAAACTCTGCATCTGAATAGTTCTTAGTGCCTGCAACACAATAGACAATCTCCTCAGGACTCACTGAGATCATCTTATATATGAACGATCTTAGTATATCCGAATCAAGCGTCTCAATGACTAGATCTCTCTTTTTGAGCATCGAATTGATCATGTCTAGTCTTTGCTGTGTATCAAATGTTTTAACATGCTCTAATTCAAGCTTCGACTTTTCTTTTGATAAGAAATTAAGCTTTGTTGTGTATTCGTTATATTTGGTTGTGAATATCCCTTCACTGAACTCTGGAGTTTTAACTCTTGTGTCAATCAGATTCGATAACATTCTTTCTGTCTCTTGGAGTTCTAAATTAATCTCATCAATTTCTGCCTGCAAATCATCAACAACAATGGTGGTCTTAATCACATTCTTAATGGTATCCATAATGTTTAAATCTTTCAAAAACACTTCATTTAGCATTTTAATGGTTGTGCCTTCTAAGACTTCATCATAAGTGGCTTTGGCTTTACAATTTGCTTTACCTTCGATATAGCCTCCACATTGTTGCATGACTCTTTGTGATGGCTTACCGTAATTCCAGTAGCGTCTCTTAAGGGTTCTACCACACTCGCTACAGATAATCATAGCTGAGAACGCATACTTGTTTGTATACTTAGTTAAGTTCTTATCCTCACCGATTCTTGTCTGAGCACGTTCGTTTCTTATACGTTGTGCAAGTTCAAAAGTCTCTTTATCGATGATACCTTCGTGACTATTCTCTGTATAGAAGGTTGGAGCATAATTTTTATTTTTAATTCTTGTGTGATTCAAATAATCTGTACATATCGTTTTTTGCTGCAGCATGTCACCCATGTACTTTTCATTCTTTAAAACTGAGTGAACTGATGATACTCGCCAAAGTCTTTTACCTGCACCTGTTTTATGTCCAAGATCCATCATCCTATCTGCAATCGCAGAAGGACCCATGCCACCAATATATAAGTTAAATATTAGTTTTACAATTTCTGCCTCTTTAGGATCAATGATTAAGTTTCCACCTTTACGATCTTTCGTATAGCCAAGGAACCTTGCATGGTTGATAATAGGCACACCTTCTCTGAACCTTCTTTGAACATTCCACTTCACGTTTTCTGAAACGTTTCTTGCCTCTTCCTGGGCCATGGATGCCATCATCGTGAAGAAGAACTCAACCTTTGGATCAATGGAGCTTAGGTTTTCTTTTTCAAAGATAATCTCGACTTTTGCTTTCCTTAATTCTCTGATGTAGTTTAGGGCATCAACAGTGTTTCTAGCAAAGCGTGATATCGACTTAGTTAAGATGATATCGATCTCACCTCTTTTTGCCTTAGCAATCATTAAATTGAACTGTTTACGGTGTTTAGTGCTCGTTCCTGATATACCCTCGTCAGCAAATATTCCACAGAAATCCCAATCGGGATTGTCAGATATTCTTTTGGTATATTCATCTCTTTGTGCCTCATAACTTGTCTTTTGTTCTAGGTTATCGGTTGATACTCTCACGTAGGCACATACACGCTTTTTCATGATAGGTCTTGATAATTCGTCCAGGTTCACATGAACCTTTGGTTGTATAATTCTTACAGTTTTATTTTGCATAATTGGTAAACTCCTTTCGCACTTACATTAATCACTCTAAAAGCAATTTATAGCAAGTCATTAAGCATCTATAGTGTTGCTTTTTGCATCGTGAATGATGACATTGTATGCTTTAGCTAAAGTCGTTAAGACCTTATTAAATTCATCAAGAGTGATAAGTTTTTTATCTAAAAAATCTAATATTATCAATTTTGAAATGTTATACTTCATTTCATTTGATATAATTGTTTTCATGCCGCTATATTTGATGCGATTTAAATAAAGAAAAAGGAACTGCCTAAGCAATTCCACCGAAAGGATTCTTTGTCATCTGTAAGAAAAAGATATGACAACATTTATCTGATTTACCACTGATATTCTAACACATACAAATTTATAAAACTATATGCCCAATGCATAAAACGATTAGAAGAAGTTTTCAATCGAAAATTCTTTCTTTAATGTGGCCATATAGATGCCTTTGAACAATAAGTTTTCTGCTTGAGTGCTGGTAAAATATTTGGGAATACCATCAATAAAGAATATACCGCCTTTATCTTTATTAAAGAAAACCTTTGATGTGTATAATTTGTCATAATACTCAAAAAGCATCACATGATTGTGTTGATTGGTTTGTGTGCGCCAATAGAAATCTATTTCCAGATCATACTTTTTTACAGTGATCACATCATCATTTATAGTTGATATTACCATTTGTTGGGAGGGTTCAATTTTATCTTCAATGTAGTCATAAGACCTAAAGGTTAGTCTTTTATCGTTTCTATTACTAAAAGGATTACCTATAAGCTCATCAATATTGACATTATAAAAACCAGAAAGAGTAATTAAATCATGAATGGATATCTCTCTTGTACCATTTTCATAATTCACATATCCTTGTCTGGTCTTATTGATGATATGACCAACCTGTACGGTTGTTAGGTTATTTAGAAGTCTTAAACGCTTTAAGTTTTCGCTGATAAATAGGTTATTAAAATCAAATTCAGTGTTAAGTTTGTTGTTCACGGGAATACCTCACTTTATGCATATGAAACCATTATAGAGCAACAAGTGTAGTGCGGTCAATAACATAATGCAATTAGCATATAGAAATGTATGCTTTTTTAGCGCCTTGATATGAAAATAACAACCCTATTTGTTGCACTTGATTTTTTACGTTGATAAGTCATTTAATGGCCTACTTTATTTAGATATAATCAAACACGCCATCACAAATCAAATTATAGGAAGGAGAATTGGCACATGTTTGATGAGGATAGTGGTCTGGTTAGAAAAAGCTATATTCCACTTGTAAGAGAATATCTAAAGAATTATCGATATGCTTTAGAAGTTTCAGCAGAACAGTTATCTAGAGATCTTGATATATCATCTGTTTATTACCGTCAGATAGAAGGCGGACAAAGAGGGAAAAAACTCTCAATTGATATTGCATATGATCTCATACTTTATCTGAAATGCGATGCTATTGAGTTTTTAGAGGCAGAAGCAGCATATCTAAAATCGTTTGAAGAAATGAATAGAATCAACAGTAGAAGAAAATATTGTAACAAAATAAATCCATCCGATTTAGACAATTAAAACAAAGAAAGGTGAAAAGATGCTCGTTAAAGAAAAGTTTAAGGAGTTCACCGAAGCATATTTATTAGATGCTGATGTGAAACTTATTTCTAAGCTTACATACGAGAGGGCTCTTCGTCAATTTGTAGATTATGTCGACACACTATCTGATTTACCAACACGTAGTGATGTAATGAAGTATCGAGATGGATTAATGAGTAAAGGATTAGAACCAACAACTGTTGCATTTTATGTCGGTATTATCAAAGGGTTTTACGAATGGATTCAATACAATGGATATGGACTAAACATAACTGGAGGGATAAAAAGCCCGAAGATCGCAAAGACATTTAAACGATCCTCATTATCCAGGGAACAGTCTAGAAGACTACTCATACATGCCCATGCTTTATCGGAAAAACATATCATCAATTATAGAAACTTTGTAATTATTTCGTTGATGATTACTACAGGTATGAGAACGATTGAAGTAGAAAGAGCAAATAAATCTGATTTAAGTGAACTTGATGGTGGTCATGTTTTATATGTTATGGGAAAAGGAAAAGACTCAAAGAGTGCGGTAATTCGTTTATCTCCACTTGTATTTGGGTTAATCGAATCATACATTATGAAGCGAAGCGATCCTTATGAAGCTTTATTTATAAATCATAAAGGAAAACATGCTCATAACCGTATGGTTACAAGAAATATTAGGTATGTTATTAAAGACTTGTTAAGAGATATCAATATCGATGATAAAAGATTCTCTGCACACAGCTTAAGACATACCACAGCTACTCTATCTTTAGATGAAGGTGCGGATACTGATGAAGCACAAATGCTACTGAGACATTCAGATCCAGCAACAACCAAAATTTATCTTCATAGGAAACCTAAGACAGATAACTTCTATGAGTATAAGATTAGTGATAGCTTATTAGATTTTTTTGAAAAGGAAAAAAACGATTAAAAAATATGTGCAAAAAATAGATTAGAAAAGACGAAAGGATAAAGATATGATCAAAGAGTTTGAGAATAGTCTCTATGGAAAGGTACGTACAGCATTAATAGAGGACCAAGCTTGTTTTAATTTAAAAGATCTTGCCAATATTTACGATATAAAGAGTGTGAGTGCAATGAGAGCCAGGATACCTTCAACAAGTGTGAAAACATTAGAAGTCGCAACCTCAACTGGTTCAATGAAAAATATGTATTTTGTTGTCGCTGAACAATTATCAAATATCATGTTTCAGTCAACTAAAACAGAAGCTGAAGGTATTAGTGATTGGCTTTATCGCACTGTTTTACCGCAACTCATGAAATACCAAGCATATAAGATTCAAGACTTTCTAGATCCAGATAGACTTGTTACTTTTTTAGAAGATTTCGAGGATCTACGCATTAGAAATAACATTGTTGAAACTCAAATAAAATTAAACGCACCTAAACTTAAAATGATTGATAAACTCCTTGGAACTAGCAGTTGTTTTGATTTAGATATCGTTCATGAAGTTATCAGCTATCACGGTCTTAAATCAACGGAGTTGTTAAAGATATTAAGAGCTGCAAAAGTACTAGATGATAACAATCTACCCTATCAAGACTATTGTGATCAAAAGTATTTTAGAGCAGTTCATGCTAGTTCTATAGTTGGTGCTTCAGTTGTGACGACAGATAGAGTCTATGTATATAAAAGTGGTATAGCATTTATAGAAAAAAAGATTAAAGAATATAAAGGAGCAAAAAGTGAACGAAAAGCAAAAAACTGATTTATACAAAATAAATGAAGTTGCAGAATATTTAAGAGTCAGTAGAAGAACAGTTTACACCTATATCAAACAAGGAAAACTACAAGGATTTCAAATCGGTGTTGAATGGAGAGTCACTAAAGATAACTTAGAGAAATTCATGGAAAAACTCATCAAAGGTGATTTCAAGAAATAACTCCAATTATTTGACCGATAATGTGTGTTTACGGCTCATCGAATATGAAATGGTGGTAAGCCGTAAGCGTGCATAAGTTAGCATATGAAAACTATAAAATTGAAAAATAAAGAAAAAAAGAAAGGATTTTAATATGGCACGACCATTTATCGAAGGCTTAAAATACTTTCCTTTTGATGTTGATATTTTTGATGATGCGAAAATGATGGATATGAACTTAAGCTATGGCATTTTAGGTGAGATGGTTTATTTAAGACTACTCACTTTTATCTATAAGCAAGGCTACTATTTGGAAATGAGTATTGAGCTAGCAGCAAAGACTTTAATTAGATCCATGGGTAATGCCTGGGTTCCAGATATCGAAAAGATCATTGAAGTTATTTATAAGACTGCAGAGGTTGGACTCTTTGATAAGAAGCTTATGGACCAGGGTGTATTTACATCGTTTGGGATTCAGAAGCAATTTATACTTGCAACAAAGCGTAGAAAGATCCAAACTAATCGTAAGCATTGGCTTCTAGATGATAAAACCATGGTTGAATTAAGCAGCTTTTATAAGACCTTATCCAAGAATTATGGTAACAATAACCCTAGTAATGGTGACAATAATGACAGTTCAAGTGAGGTTACTGTTACAGAAACAGGGGTTAATGTATACAAAAGTACACAAAAGGAAAAAGAAAAGAAAAAAGAAAACGAAAGAGATAAAAAGGATAAAGAGGATAAAGTGAATTTTCAACATCCTAACATCCATTTTATAACCCAAAGATTAATTCAAAACAACTACCTTGAAGAAGACTCCATAGAAATAGGCAAATACAATAAGTTATTTAAACAAGCAATTGATGCTTATGGCTATGATGATGTTTTAGTAGCAACTGATTATATCGTTAGTTTTGCTAAGGATCCTAAAAAGCCAATAGAAGATAATTATAAGTTTTTAAGAAAATCACTTTTAAACAATCTAGAGATGTTTGAAAAGAAAAGAGGACAATCAAATGAATCAATCCAAGACTGGTTTAAACGACTCATTTTATAAATGGATAGATGATGTTAAAAGGGCATATAGATTTTTACAGGAGTATGAAGAAAAGTTCAAATATCTTGAAATGAAGCTTATAGGTTACAAAAGTGTTTCTTTTGATCAAATTATGTCAACAATTTCTAATGTAAAATCAGATGAATCAATAATTTATTGGTTAGATAAAATAGATCAACTTGATAAGCAAAAGGATAACGCAAAAAGATTTCTAGATAATTATTGGAATTTCTCTAAGTCGTTAACCATGGGGCAAAGAAGAACCCTTAGGCTAGTTGCAAACATTGAAGGGTATTATTGTGATGACGACTTTTATAGAACAAGTTCATTTAAACAATATAAAAGCATAATAATAAGAAAATGGCAGGAAGAAAAACGAAATTGAATTAGCAAATTATTCACATAAAAAATTACAAATACGTGTTATTTTCATTTTGATACAAAAAAACTATTGACATGTAATAATGTTGGTGATAGAATAGAACTGTAAAATAAAATATGTATCAAATGTGAAATAACAGAAAGTGAGGTGTCAACGTGAACTCAAAACAACTAGGTGATTTATCAGAAGTCATGGTTGGTCTTGTATTGAAAAGAAAAGAAGCAGATCCAGATGACGTGCAAAATCATAAGTATAAATTATTAACATTGCGGAGTTTTAATCAAGAAGGTTGGATAGATAAAAACTATATTGATGAATTTGAGAGCTCTGAGAAACTAGATGATCGCTATTTATGCTTGAGTGATGATGTAGTCATAAGGCTAACACAGCCATACACTGCTGTAGTTATTGACAAGGATTTTGAAGGTTGTGTTGTTCCATCACAGTTTGCAATTGTTAGACCGAAATCAAAGAAAATTGTTTCCAATTATTTGTCTTTATATTTGAATTCCGATAGGGTAAAGAAACACATAACATTATCAGCAACAGGAATAACTGTTCCAATGATTAAGACAGGATCATTAAGAGAGTTGGAAATCCCAATTTTCACATTACCAAAACAGAATAAGATTGCAGACGTAAATAAATTAATTATTCAAGAGCGACATTTATTATATAAAATGATTTCAGAAAAAGAAAAATTCTATCAAGCTTTAACAGAAGCTATACTAACGGAGGGTAAAAAGGATGAATGAAAAAAAATGGACTCAAGATGAAGTAAATCAATCATTATGGAAGGCATGCGACACATTTAGGGGAACAATTGATCCATCTCAATATAAAGACTACATATTAGTTATGTTATTCGTTAAATATGTAAGCGACATTTATAAGGAACACAAAGATGCCCTTATGACAAAGTTTGACGGTGATAAAGAAATGGTGGAGCGTCAAATGAAATATGAACGTTTTGTATTAAATGAGAAAGCCTCTTTTGATTATATCTATTCCAACAGAACTGCTAATAATATAGGTGAAATTATAAACAAAGCTTTGGCAGATATTGAAGAAGAAAACAAGGCAAAACTTCGTGGTGTATTCAGAAATATCGACTTTAACTCTGAAACCAATTTAGGTCAAACAAAAGAAAGAAATGCTATATTAAAAACCTTGCTTGAAGATTTCAAGGAAATTGATCTACGTCCTTCAAGATTAATTGGTGAAGATATTATTGGTAATTCATATGAATATCTCATTTCTAGATTTGCTTCAGATTCAGGGAAGAAAGGTGGAGAATTTTTCACGCCATCAGAGGTTTCAGAATTGCTTTCAAGACTTGTTAAACCGAAAGAGAATGATCGTATTTATGATCCAACATGTGGATCAGGATCACTTCTGATAAAGGCGTTTAATAAAGTTCCATTAGGTAAAGCACAAATTTATGGTCAAGAGCGAAATGGGCAAACACATTCTTTGGCCAGAATGAATATGTTCCTGCATCAAGTGGATGATGCAAAAATAGGATGGGGGGATACTTTAGCGAATCCTCTTCATCTTGAAAATGATAAACTTATGAAGTTTCAAGTCGTTGTCGCAAACCCACCATTCTCACTTGATAAATGGGCAAATGGTTTCTCAGGCGAATCAAATGGTGATTTTAAGATGGAAGCTGGTCTTGATCCATTTAAGAGATTTGACTGGGGTGTTCCACCAACTTCTAAAGGTGACTTTGCTTTCGTACTACACATGTTGAATTCTCTATCTGAAGGCGGACGTATGGCTGTTGTTCTACCTCATGGTGTTCTTTTTAGAGGAGGTAGCGAAGGTAAAATCAGACAAAAAATTGTAGATATGAAACTACTTGATGCAGTTATTGGATTACCCGCAAATTTATTTTATGGCGTAGGAATTCCTGCAGTTATTCTTGTTTTTAAGCAAAATAGGAATAAAAGTGAGGTTTTATTCATAGATGCATCACAAGATGGTATGTACGATAAAGATAAAAATCAAAATAGACTTAGACCGAATGATTTAAATCGCATTATTGACGCATATGAAAAATATGAAACATTGGATAAGTATAGTTTTGTAGCAACACTCAAAAAAATTGAAGAGAACGATTACAACCTTAATATTCCAAGATATGTAGACACATTTGAAGAAGTGAAGATGATTGATCTTGAAGAAGTAAAGGAAAACATTCAAACTATTAAAGAAGAATTAGCTCAGGTTGAAGAGAAAATTAATAAATACTTAAACGAATTGGGGTTGTAGATATGTCGAAAGGACAAATTATAGGTTTAACCTCGACTAATTTTAAAAACTTACCAACAAATGGGTTTGATTTTTCAACATTCGAATTCCCAGAAGAATGGAATGGTTATCTTTTGCGAAATCTTTATGATTTTTTTGGAGGAAAATCTATTCCTAGAAATAAAATGGGTGAAGAAGGAACACCTTGCTTACATTATGGAGATATTCATACTTCTCCAAGAACTCAGTTCAACCTTGATGAGTTAATAAAAAATATGCCAAAGGTTAAAATGTTTAGACACTCTGAAGACGATTTTTTAAAAGATGGGGATTTAGTTTTTGCAGATGCATCAGAAGACTATGAAGGTATTGCTAAAGCAGTATTAATAACTAATCCATCAGAAAGAGAATTTATACCTGGACTTCACACAATTGTAGCAAGAAAAAAGTCTGATAGAATCGATAAAAATTTTAGTCAATATATGCTTTCAAGTTGGCTAATAAGAAAGCAGTTTATGTTTTATGCGCAAGGCATATCTGTTTACGGGATTAGCAAATCTAGTATAGAGCAGACTTTTGTAATGCTGCCACCAATTGAGGAACAAAAAAAAATAGCTACATTATTAGCAACTTGGGATGATGCGATCAATCTATCAGAAAGATTATATGAAAACCTTAGCAAATACAAAAAAAGTGTGTTGAGTTTAGTTTTATCTGAAAAATCCTCTTCAATACTAGGTATCTCTAAGACAATCAAGCCTTTGAAATTCTATTTAACCGAAGAAAACGAAAAGACAATAATTAACAATCAATACGACATAATCACTTCAACTATTGATGATTTGTATTTACAATCGGAGTATTTTAATAGACAAATTGCGAGTAAAAATAACATAGGGTATAAAATACTAAAAAGAAATAGATTAGTTTTGAGTCCACAAAATGCATGGATGGGAAACGTAAATTTAAATTTTAAGTATGGTATCGGTATAGTGTCACCTTCATATAAGGTTTATAATTTACAAAACTGCGATCTAAATTTTTTTGCTCAATTTGTTAAATCAGATATATTTATATCTATATTAGACAAAAACTCTCAGACTGGAGCTAGTGTAGTCAGAAAAAGTCTTAATGTAAAATCACTATTAGATACAGAACTTCAATTACCAACATTAGAAGAACAGAAAATTTATGGTGACTTATTCAATAATCTAGAGAAACAGTTAGGTTTGCTATTGAAGCAAATAAAATATTATACTGAACAAAAGCAAGCCTTAATGCAAAAGTTTCTTAATGGAAAGATTAGAGTAAAAACATCTCGAAAGGGGGATGACTATGAATCACGAATATAACGAATTGGATTTATCTCAAAAACCAGCACTGGAGGTTTTAGAGAGTCTGGGCTACATAATTCTAAAGACTGATGAAGCTGAGTTAATGAGAAGTAGTAGATATTCTGTCATCCTCGAGGATGTTTTGAAGGTACAGCTTCAGAAAATCAACGAATTCGAGTATAGAGGAAAATTTAATAGGTTTTCTGAAAAAAACATTGAACAAGCATTACTTGATATTGATGAACCATTAGCAGATGGATTGATTAAAACAAATGAAAAAATTTATAATACCTTGCTATTAGGTAGAAGCTATCCTGAAGTTGTATCAATTGAAGATGGAGCAAGATCTTTTAATCTCAATTTTATTGATTGGCTGCATCCTGAAAACAACATATTTCATGCAGTAGAAGAGTATAGTGTTGAACGAGAGGATGGTCAAAGTAGTGTTCGTCCTGATGTTGTTCTTTTTATTAATGGTATTCCTTTTGCTGTAATTGAATTCAAAAAAGCTGATATTCCTATAGCACAAGCCATTAGCCAAATGATTAGAAATCAAGGTCAAGGCTATGTTCCGCAGCTCTTTAAATTTATTCAAATTGTCATGTCAGCTAATAAGAACTTAGTGCAGTACGCTACAACTGGTACTCCTGCAAAATTCTGGCAAGTATGGAAAGAAGATTCAAGCTCAGAGGAGTATGATTGGTATGAAGATGAACTAAAAAAGGCTGTCAAAAATAGAATTTCAACAATTCAAGATCAAAATATTGTATCTCTTTTTCACCCTGACCGTGTACTAGACTTCATAAGATATTTTATTATCTTTGATAAATATGACAAGAAAATCGCTAGATATCAGCAATATTTTGCTATAAAAGAAATAGCAAAGACTATTCAAGAGACAGATAGTGAAGGTAATCGTCAATCTGGTGTTATTTGGCACACACAAGGATCAGGTAAATCACTAACTATGGTCATGCTTACAAAATATTTAATCTCTGAATTTGCTCATTTAGATCCTCAAATAGTAATTGTTACAGATAGAATTGAGCTTGATTCACAGATACACAAGACTTTTAATCATTCACGTTTAAAGGCAGCAAAAGCAACTAGTGGCAAGAATTTAGTCGATCTAATTAGAAAACAAAGTGTAAATATTATTACATCATTGGTCCATAAGTTTGATATTGCATCTAAAAATCATACGATTGTAAAGAGTAAAAATGTTTTTGTCTTAGTTGATGAGTCTCATAGAACTCAATACGGTGAATTACATACTAAAATGATGCAAGTATTTCCCAATGCATGTTATTTAGGGTTTACTGGTACTCCACTGATGAAAGACGAAAAAAGTACCATGAAAAAGTTTGGAAGTAGACTGATTCACAAATACACGATTAAAGATGGTGTCGATGATAAGACTATTGTTCCATTGCTTTATGAAGGACGTATGGTTGAACAAACTATTAATAGAATAGCTATCGATAATCGACTAGACATCATTACTAGAAATCTTAATGAAAAGCAATCTGAAATGTTAAAGAAAAAGTGGAGTCATTTTGAGAAAATCGCTTCATCTGAACAAAGAATTAGATTGATTGCTGATGACATCTATATTCATTTCACGCAATTTTATAAGGGAACTCCTTATAAAGCAATCCTAGCAACAGATAGAAAGTTTGATGCAGTTCGCTATAAAGATGCATTTGATGAATATGGCGATATTAAAACAAAGGTAGTTATTTCATCTCCAGACATGCGCGAAGGAAATGATGAAGTTGATGGTGAACCTGATGACAGAGTTATTAAGTTTTGGAAAAAAGAAGTTGAACCTTATGGGGACCCTCTTAAATATGAGGAATATGTTAAAAACGAATTCATTGAAGGTGATGAAGTTGATATTCTAATTGTTGTTGAGAAGCTACTAACTGGATTTGATGCACCAAGAGCATCTGTTTTGTATGTAGATAAGCAATTAAAAGAGCATAGTTTGTTGCAAGCAATAGCTCGTGTTAATAGAATCTATGAGGGTAAGGATTTTGGACTTATAGTCGATTATAGGGGATTGCTTAGACCTCTCGATGAAGCGATGCAAATGTATTCAGGAGCTGGACTCGAAAAATATGATGGAAAAGATATTGAAGGTGCACTTGTTGATGTAGTGTCAATAGCCGCAAAATTAAGAGGAGCTTATTCATATCTTGTAAGTGTATTTAAAGAGGTCAAAAATAAGAATGATAGAGAAGAGTTTGAACTCATTCTTGCTGATGATAATTTAAGAGAAGAGTTTTACGATAATCTCACACAATTCGGTAAATATTTAGGAGTAGCCTTAGAATCAGTGCATTTATATAATGCATTAGGAGAAAAAGAAATTGGTCAATACAAAAAAGACTTGAAATATTATCAAGAACTTAGGGCTACAGTGAAAATACGTTATTCTGATGCAATTGATCACAAAGAATACGAACCAAAGATGCGAAATCTTATGGATACCTATATTGCTGCTGAAGAAGTTATTCGTATATCAGCACCTGTAGATATTCTTAATGAACATGATTTTGAAGAAGAACTCAATAAACTAGGGACTACTCGAGCTAAAGCTGATGCAATTAGGACAAGAATGACACAAAGAATTCACCAAAAGTATGATGAGAATCCTACGTATTACAAAAAATTCTCAGAACGCATTCAAGCTATTCTTGATGAATACAAAGAACGACGTATTTCTGACGCAGATTACTTAAAACATATGGAGACACTTAAAAATGATTTTAGAAGAGGTTATAGTGGTACTCAGTACCCTAAAAAAATAAAACACAATAATCACGCACAGGCTTTTTTTGGTGTGATAAAAGAGGCGTTTTCAACTGAATCATTTAGCAAAGGAATGAGTGATGACGATGATTATAAAGATCTACTAGCTGATATGGCCATTGAGATTGATTTAATCATTACTCGTAATAGCAAGGTTGACTGGCATGATAATCCGGATGTTCACAAAAAAATATCTGCAGAGATTGATGAATACCTGTATAATATCAAGAAAAACTCACTTCATGAACTAACTTTTACTAAGATAGACCAAATTATTAAAGACATTAAAACTGTTGCTCTAAGAAGATACTAGGTGATGAATATGTCAATATACTCTATTGAAATAGATAAAGGGAAAGTAATTCAAGTTGAATTAGTAAGAAAGAACGTAAAAAATATAAATCTTACTATCAGACCTGACTTAACGATTTTTGTATCAGCAAAACCAACTCTGCCAATGGAATCAATTGAGGAATATATAAAATCTAAGTCTTCATGGATTGTAAAAAGGATTGGACGATTCAAAGCTACTAAGTCAGTGAATACAATTAGTCATGAATATGTCAGTGGTGAGTCGTATAAGTTTCTGGGAAAACAATATAGATTAGACCTAGAATTGACGGCATCATCAGAAAGAGTTATGTTAACCGATGGGTATATCAAACTATTTGTAAAAAATAAAAACAAGAAAACAACAAAGTCTAGACTGATGGACGAATGGTATAGGAAACAGGCTAAAACAATATTTGAAGACTCACTAGATAGAATTTATACAATAATTGAACCCTATATCAATAAAAAACCAACAATGGATTTCAAGGTAATGAAAAAAAGATGGGGGTCATGTTTGAGAAGTAAAAATATGATACTTCTTAACCTGGAACTTATAAAAGCTCCAATGTATTGCATTGATTACGTGGTACTTCACGAGCTAGTTCATTTTATTCACAGAAACCATGATGCGAAGTTTTATGAGATGTTAACAGTATTAATGCCAGATTGGAAGCAAAGAAAAGAGATTTTAGATGAAGAAATAGTCTTATTTATATAGGAGGAAGTAAAGTGGCGAATACAAAAAAAGATTTAGTGGCTGGAGCACAAGATTTAATTCAGGATATTTTTGATCTTTATGATGATTATAGCGCAGAAGATCAAAAAAAGATTGAAAACATGCTATGTGATATGAAGGATTTAAACACTCATTTAAAAGGGTATGAGAAAGAAGAGAAAAAAAAGCCTAAATGGTTGTTAAAATTGGAGAAAGCATTTAATGATTACTTCGGAAAAAAAGACTAAGAAAAACGAAATTGTCGTTTCTATAGTTTCAGGTTTATTAACTATTGTCTATGGGGTAATATTTTCACTGATTACTCATTTCAACTCTGAAACTTCTCATCTAGTGATAAAACTTGCTGTATGGATTGTTGGAATCTATTTTTGCATCATCTTAGTAATTGGAATTTTAAGAATATTTAAAATCAAATTCAATGCATTAAATTACAAGTTTATTTTTATCTTAACTAGTCTGATATCTGCAACACTAGCTGTTATTATAGCGGGTACTTTTGAATTAGAGTATTTTGTTACTTTAATAGCTATTGTTGGGCTTTACGAGCTATTCAAAAAGATCATAAAAATAAATAATAAGCATGGGGAGTGATTATTATTTGGTATAAGTATATTTACGAATTTCTATTTCAAACAGAACCATTATTTAATGACTTTTTTTTAGATTGGATATTTCCAGCTGCAATTGTATTCTTACTTTATGACTTTGCGTTTGGTGTTGTAGGCGGATTATATAGAGCAGGAATAATTAGAGGTAGAGATCTAGGCAGCATAATTCATTGGGGAATCCGTTATGGCATGATGTGGGGAACAATACAGATTCTCATTTTTATAAGAGATAACTGGTTATATATTGTTTTGGCTGCAGTAGGTGCAATTATAGTTTTTGTGCTGATCGGACTATTTATTCGAAGTTTACTGATGAATAAATTTATATGAAAGGAGACAACCAAAATGGCAAAAAATCCTCCTATTGGAGATAATGCACGTGTAGGTGCTGTAAAAGACAGAAGTCAAACCAGACACTCAAATGGTGAAAAT
>MIDA01000027.1:0-9323 GCA_001830045.1 Tenericutes bacterium RIFOXYA12_FULL_35_10
AAACATTGAAAAACTTAAGAGGATACAAAGTATCGTTAATTTTTTTATCATCTTCATCTGCATCACCTACTTAAGTCCAGAATGCGACATCGTAGACATCACACGGCTCTGCATAATAATGAAAATAATTAAGTTAGGTAAAAACATAATGAGGGTTGCTGCTGCACCAATACCTGCTGCTGCAACACTATTAGAAATATTCGTTAAGGTTGCCATATAGAAGGCAAATGTCTGTTTGATTTCATCATTCACGAACAATGTTGAAGTTTCTGTGTTATTCCAGGTTGCTTGAAATGATAAAATCGCAATCGTTGCAATCGCTGGCATCGAAAGTGGTACGATAATCTTTGTATAAATGTAGAAGTCACCTGCACCATCCACTTTAGCTGCTTCGATTAATTCATTGGGGATTTGGTCAATAAACTGTTTGACTAAAAATAATCCTACTGGAATGGCAATCATTGGCAATACATGCGCAAACATGGTATCAATAATACCAATATTAGTAATGACTAAAAATCTTGGAATCGTTACAGCGATAGGTACGAACATTAATGCTAATTTGTTAATTTCAAATAACAGTTTTCTACCTTTAAAGTTCTTTTTCGATAAGATATAACCTGCCATTGAACTAAACAAAACACTTGAGAATACGACAAGTAATGTCACGATTAAGCTGTTAACAATAAATTTCATAACAGGTAAGCCATATCCTACAAAGACAAATAAATCTCTAAAATTCTTTAAGGTAGGTTGCTGCACTAAAAAACGAGGTGGGAATGCAAACAGTTCATAAATCGGTTTAAATGCCGTTGAAAAGATATAAACGATGGGCATCGCCATAAAGATTGCAAAAGGCAATAAAATGAGATAAAACTTGATTTGCGATTTATGGAAAGTTTGTGGGTTAAAGTTAATTCCTGTCATTTTCCATACCTCCTAATCATCTTCCTTCAGTATCTTCTGGAAGAATTTACTGAAGCCAAGAATAAGTAATAAAAGTAAAACAGAGAGTGCAGCAGCAACGCCCATTTCAGATCGTAAAATACCATAGTCTTCAATATGGTTAATGATCATCTGTCCTGAATTTTGTGGGGTCGGATTGGCACCCGATAAGGCAACACCAATCGCACCTGCACTAAATGTACCTACGATTGACATCACCGCAGAAAACATCATTTGTTTTTTAATCGATGGAATTGTGATATAAAAAATCTCTTGGAATCTATTTCTTAAGCCATCGATATAGGCTGCCTCATAAAGATCTTTATTGACATTGAGTAACCCCGCTAAAATCGCTAAAAATCCGACACCCATGCTACTCCAAATACTGACTAAAATCATAATGGGCATTAAATAATCAGGATTTTGTAAAAATTGAAGCGGTTCATTGATTAAACTAAGTCTTAATAATAAAGAGTTTGTTAGCCCTTGCTCATTACCACTAAAAATAATCTTCCACACAACAGCAATCGCAACCCCAGCAGTCATGGATGGTGAATAAATAATGAGTGCTAAGAATGTTCTCATCTTTGGTGTAATCTGTGATAAAATCCACGCTAACATAAAACTTAACATATACCCACCAGGTCCTACAATAAAACTAAATAGAAGCGTGTTGGGTAAAATCGTCTTCATGAAAATTTCATCTTCGGTTAAAATGTATAAATAATTGTCGATCCCATTAAAACGAGGTGCTTGAATCCCGTTAAAATAAGTAAATGATAACGCAAATGCTAAACCAACAGGAATCACAATAAACGTAATGAAAAGGAGGACATAAGGTGCTAGAAAGAGCACTGTTGTACGGTCCTTTTTTTCTAAAAACTCAACGACTTTGGTTTCACTTTTACTTAAGAATTTGAACATGGGTTTAAAGAATTGAACTAATTTGAGACCAAATGTTTTCATTTAGATCAACCCTCCTCAATCCAAGAAGCAACTTCTTCTTTAGTGATGATGGTATAGGGTTTAATCATGTTACCATCACCATCGATATAACCAAATTCTTGGTATTTTCTTACGAGTTCACGTTCGATTAAAAGTCTGGCATCATCAACAGCACTTCTTACATCGACCCCGTCAAAGACAACCCTATTCCAAATGTTAGATAATTCACGTTCTAATTTATAGCCACCTGGCACTTTAGGAACTTCGTGTAGATGTTCCCACTGTTCTAAGATAATATCAATATGTTCTTCTGGAATAGGTAATGTTTTAAATGCTTCTACATTCGCTGAATTCCATAAGAAACCATCACCATAAGTTACGAGCAAATTATGGATAAACCATGATTGTGTCTCGGTACTCATCCACCAACTTAAAAGTTCCCAAGCTTCTTCCTTCTTTTCACTCTTTTCAAAAATGACACTTGCTTGAGCAGCACCTGTTTGATCTCTTCTGATATAACCAGTGCCATCATCGACACCTGGAGCTAAAGCAATCTGCCATTTATTAGAAATTTCTGGTGCTGCAAACGTCAATTGAACGTATGTATTAAAGCTACTTACACCAATTGGAATGAGTGATTCTCTAAATGAGTTATAAAAATTAGGTACTTGAAGTGGCAAACTATAAAGTGTATAAAGATCGACCATCGTATTAATCCCGTTTAATGCGGCTGGTGTATCGATTAAGACATCGAATCCATCTTCCGAATAGAGTTCACTACCATTTTGGTAAATGAAGGGTGCAGTCGAATTAAAGCCCTTTAATGCGCTATCTTGAGATAAAGGTAGATAGTAATTCATACCGTATCTTTGGAGTGTCGGTAAAATCGAAATAAGTTCTTGATACGTATTAGGAACTTCAAGTTCGAGTGCATCAAGGACATCTTCTCTATAAAATTGAACGGTAAAATCTTGAGTTTCAGGAAGTCCAAAGACTTTTTCATCATGAATCATGTTTAAAAATGAACCTGGCATGAACTGTGCAATCACTTGATTAAAGTCATCAAACTCTCTCATATTCGCAGCTGCGCCACGTAATCCAAGTTCATAAGGTAGCCATGCAGATACACCTAAAGCCATATCAGGTTGTGTGTTTGCTGCATTCGCTAAAATCAGTTTTTGTTCGTTAGGCATCACCGCATATTTAACTTTAATGCCTGTTTCTTTCGTAAATGTAGAATCAGTCATCTGCTGCATCATTGAAATGTAATAACGTGAACGGTTAACCCAGACTTCAATATCATAGTCATCAGAGACTTCAAAACTGCTTGCAGCTTGATACGTTTGAAAACCTGCAATCCATTCTTTCATAAAGAAAACTTGTTCTTTAGGAAGTTTTGCATCAGCAGAATGAATATATATTTTATCGAGAGCCATCGGTTGTGAGATCATTTGCTGGTTGATTAAAGCGAGTATCTGTGATAACGAATTCGATCCTACAGATAGTAAATTCAAACGATGTGGTATTTCATTAATATCATTTTTTAGGGTTGCTAGTTTACTTAATCCAAGTTCTAATTGTTTTTGAATTTCAGTTGATTTTCTTGATACGGTTGACATCGTTGAGATTGCATCATAAACAACGGATAAATCATCATACCATCCGTTAAATAAACTTTGTGTTTCCGGGATGAATGCACCGATGTTCCATTCTCTATTTTCATCAGTTTCACCACCGGTTAATTTCTTTAATTTAATGCCATATTCGCTAATTTCATCGATAATGCGTTGCACGGTTTGATAGTGATTATCAAACTTGCTTGCATCAACTTCGATTGAAATTGAATTGAGTCCAGTTTCAAAGTACACTTCATATGCACCATCATCTGAACTTAAAGTCTCATTGGTCCAATCAGATGTATATCCGAAAGTGTATGAATGAAACTCATCAAAGGGAATAACGCCGTTGACATAGATGTTTCTGTAAACATCACGGTTATCAAACATCGCGTTTTTATATTTCAAGGTTACATAATAGTAACCATCTTGTTCAACATTGAAGTAATAAGTCAGTTTGTTACCAATTTCAGAAAAAGTATAGCCCATAATATTCAAATAATTGAGTCTACTTGAAAAAGGTGAGACAGACGGTGTTTTATCTGTTTCCGGTATAATGGAAACATTGTTTTTAAAGGTATATTGTTCTGCTTCTAAAATAATGAGTTGATCTAACACGGATTCACCCGTGTTTAAAGTTTGATAGTCTTGATAAGATTGATGATCATTTGCATCATAGATACGGAGATCTCCTAATAAGAATTCTCCTTGTTCTTTAATGAATTTTACAACGTTAACACCTTCATTAAGTGAGAAAACCAATGGTTTATCTAACAAAAAGAGTTGATCACGCAGTAAAACACGATTCCAAACTGAAACCGGTTCGTTTTGATCATAGACTTGATTTTTATAGATATCAAACTGAACTTCATTATCCGTAAGCATCCATTCGGTTAATAAACGAATGTTTGATGATGCATCGGTGATTATGCCATTAACTTCTACTGAGATTTCATTGGGTTTAACCGATGTTCCATCTGACAAATAATCGACACCAAAAAAGTAGTCGCCCGCTTCTTCGACTTCAATTTCTATTTCTATGATATCTTGAACATCGCTATTCCAATCGATCACCCTACTGCCATATCCCTTATCATCATCAGCGAGTGGTAAACTTTGTGTTTGGCCAAGTTCATCTAGACTAAAATGCTGGCGAAATCCAAGGTGTTCTGCATCAGTAATAAAAGGATATGGGGGGTGAACAGTGTCCCCCCCCATACTATCTACATCTACGCTGATAAATTTCGATAATATGAATAGTAGAGCAAATGCACTTAAGATGGAACCACATGTGATCCATATGATTCTTTTCAATAACTGTTTATTTGCTGCCATATTCATCCCCCGAATGTTTTAGCCTTCGATTGCTGCTTCTAAGGCTACTTGAGCTTTGATAAATTCGTAGTTAATTAAGTTTTGTAACTGTTGTGTCATGTGGTCTGCATAAACAATCTTACCAAATTGTGCATCCCATAAAAGGTCGCCGATTGATAATGTAGAACCTGGTGCATTGTTTGGTCTAGAAATTGTTGCATCAATACCTGTATTGTAAGTGAATCTTGCAACGGTGAAGCCAGGAACGAACTTGTTACCTTCAACTAAAACAGTGACTGTACCAGCTGCTGCTGCTTCGAAAATTTCTTGAACGCCCATCACTGGGTAGTTTGTAAACCATTTGTCGATAATTGCTTGGTTTGTGCTGATTGGAAGACCAGAAATACCGAGTGCAACTTCGCCATTCGCTGTATCAGGAACTGCAGTTTCAATGATATTAAACATTTCGTTAATACCATCTGTACCAAATGTCATCCATTTAGCAACTTCATAAGCAGCTTCTAAATCTTCAGTGGTCTTAGAGATACCATAGTAGTCAGAAACACCGACAACTTTATTTCCTGGAACACCAATAAATTGTACATCAAAACCTGCTGCAGTCGCTGCATCAGCTCTTGATTTAGCACTCCATGTGCCATCCCATTGGAACGCTAATTGACCATTATTGAATGCAACCCAGTGGTTAGTACCAAATCTTGCAACGCGGTCAGAAACGAGTTCGCCAGCGCCATCTGGATCAGTGTTATCAAATGATTCTGAAGCCCAACCGTTAGTCATAATGCTACCAGCTGCTGCTAATGCATCTTTGACTGGTTGGCTGTTGTATAAGAATTCATTGCCAGCTAAACCAGCATGACCAATACCAAGTGGTGTTGCACTTTCAGCATCAAGAATTGAAGGTAACCAGTTAAATAAATCTGCTGGATGGTTCAAACCTGCTGTTGAAGTACCATCTAATCTTGTCGTATCAGTTGCATTTTCAATCGCTGCAATCCATTGTGCATAGGTATAACCCATGGTTGTGAAGTCTGTTAATGTACCAGTTTCTTCTATTAAATCTAAGTTAGCATAATAACCTAAATAGTTAAGTGCTGCTGGAACTGCGAAAATCTTACCATTGTAAGTAATAGCATCTCTTAATGCAACAGGAACATTTTGCCATTCTGGATCGACTGAAGCAACAGAAGTGATATCACCTGAATAACCCATAATGATATGGTTAGGAATATTACCAGACATGAAGACATCTGGGAATGTACCAGCTGCTGCTTGTGCTGCTAAGAATTCATCATAGTTACCAGTATATTCAACGATTTGAATTTCGATGGTTTCACTTTGTGCATTGAACGCTTCAATTCTTCTTCTATAAAGATTGTTTTGTTCAACTGTACCTAAGTTCCAAGATGCAAATGTAACGACTGTCTTAGCGCCGTATTCAACTGTGACATTTCTAGTACGTGTAATCACGTTACCTTGACTGTCAGTAATTGAGTAAGTTAAGACATAAGTGCCAACTGCGTCAACATTTACTGTACCTGTTACAACGATGTGAGCTGTAATAACGCCATCTTCATCATCCGTTGCAGAAACTGCAAATAGTGGATTGAATGCTTCACCGTATGTAACAGTAACATCATCAATACCCCATAATTCTGGAGCTTCCCCGATAACAACAGATACTTGTCTAGTTTCAGTCGTAATGTTGTTTGCACTGTCAATAACGACGTATGTAAGTGTATAAGTACCTTGTGCGTTCACATTGACTGTACCAGAGATCGCAATTGCGTCTGTTAAGTCACCATCTTCAGCGTCATTTGCTGTGACACCAGCTGCTGGGTCAAAGCTTTCGCCAACTTTAATGACCGCTGGTGTTAAACCAGAAATCGTTGGTGCTGCGTCTGTTGGTTCTGGTGTTGGTGTAGGTTCATCTTGACACGCAATCAGACCAAATGACATGAAGAGTACCGTAATCAAAATAAAGACTTTCTTCATTTTTTCCATTTCTCCTTTTATTTTAAGCGACTCTGAAATCGCTTTCTTATATCATGATTTTATCAAATAGAATAGAGACTGTCAACGCTTTTGTTTATTTTATTAAACGTTTCAATAACATATATTTCTTTAACTAATGTTAATGTATGCGTTTTTATCAAAATTAATGCGCTTTTAAGTCTGTTTTTATGACCTAAAAGATGGTGCAACTATTTAACCTGGTGAAACGTTTAACTAAATCTTCTGTATAAACTTTAAACTGTTGATGATTTCAACGAGTGGATCCGCACCATAAAAGTCATCTTGCTCAACGATGATATAAGGAAAATCCATGTTTTTAAGTTCTTTTATGATGTGCTGGTAATCCATGTTTCCATCGCCTATTGAAGCGAATTGTGGAACAGATACCCATTGATCGTGTTGTTTAATCTTCATATCTTTAATGTGGATGATATCTATTGAATCTTTATGTTTTTTAACGAATTCAAGTGGATTAAGTCCTGCGAATTGAAGCCAGTATAAATCAGGCTCTAAAGAGAGGTTGGTTTTTACCATATTTTGGGTAATGATATCCATAGGTAAAAAGGTACCTATTTTTGCAAACTCAAAAGCATGGTTATGGTATACAAGTTTCAATCCAAATGGATGAAGTTTTTTTGCCATCTTATTCATTTCAAAAACAAAGTCTTGATAGTGAGTTAAGTTCCGTCTATCATATGGATCTGGCATGGAGCCTATACCAATATAGGTAACACCTAATTGTTGATGATACTTAACGATTTGATCAAAATCATCTCTGAGTTGATTGAAATCAACGTGTGTTGCTATGATCTCTAACCCAAGTTCTTTCGTTATTTTATCAAAGACATCCACTTTTTCTTGAGTGAATTTCCCGATTCCTGATAATTGAACAATGTCATAACCAATCGCTTTAACTTGTGTTAATGTAGTTCTAATATCATCTTCTGTTTTAATGTAATCCCTTAATGAGTAGAGTTGCAATGCAACTTTCATAAGCTACTCCCCCTTTTATTTGAATTCTTTTGGATGAATCTTCTTATAAGCTTCTACAAAGTGTGTCCGGTTTGTTTTAACAAGATGTGTTTCACAATAATGTTTTAAGTTACCATTAGCATGAAATGGCCCACCTTCTTCAATAACTTTCCATAAAGGATCTTCTTTATAAGTCATTTTCATCATTTGATCATCTGTCCACTGGAAGAGTTTGCTTTCGGCTTCTAACAAGATATCTTTTCTTTCTTCTGCCAAATTGAATTGCTCAAACGGATCCTTCTTTAAATCATAGAGCATATGTTTAGGGAAGAAATGAAAGCCGTCATGATAGGTTCTAATATAAATGTAGTTTGCAAAACGAACACTGCGTTGAGCAACGTGTGACATTTGCGATAAGACTAAGTAAGGGTGTGACGTATCCTCACCTTTTAGAAGTGTTTCTTTAAAACTTCTTCCATCCCAATGTTTTGATTTATGCGGATATGCTATCATTTCTGCAATCGTTGGTACTAAATCAACGTTATAGTGAAGACCACCATCACGAACACCTTTTAATCCACCTGGCCATTTAACGATCATCGGCAGACGACATGTCATTTGATCAGCGAGTCCATGTTCAGCATAAATACCCATTTCGCCTAAGGTTTCGCCGTGATCACTTGAGATAATGATCGCTGTATCTTCGTAAATACCTTTGTCTTTTAAGATTTGAATAAGTCTACCAACAGCATCATCTGCATACTTAATTCCTGTATCATATCCATCGTATAATGCTTTGACATCTTTTAATGAATCAAGTCTACCCATTTGACGTGGGAATTTGGTTCTATTTTCATAGTCAGAATACATACCAATCTCTTGAGCACAGTGTGGACCTGCCATCTCGTGATGTTTTTTAAAGACTTCTTCGGTGATCCACGATGGAATGTCATCATTTTTAAATTGATTCTCATAATCCACAGGCACACGGTATGGTGTATGTGGATCCCAGAAATTGACGTGTAAATACCAATTATCTTTTGAGCCTTTTTCATCTAACCATTTTTCTGCAATCGGTAAAATATCGTGCGCTGATTCATCACCAAATTTACCTGTATCATGAATCTCATTAAATCCACAGTAAAAATACCACGCGGAGTGTCTGGATGCGAATGGTGTGATACCTGCTGTATAAAATCCGTGAGTTCTTAACATGCCAAAAAGTGATTCTCTTTCAAAGCGATGCTTAAAATCTCTTCTGGGGTCTATTCTGAGTTGTGAGGTTGTGTTTCCGTGATTGACAACACCCGTGTGAATACCAAACTGACCTGAAAAAAGTGCAGTTCTAGAAGGCAAACAGGGTGCATCTGATGTGTAGTAGTTGTCAAAAACAACACCTTCACCTGCAAGTTGATCGATATGAGGTGAAGTCTTTTTAGGATAACCGTAACATCCTAAATGATCTGGGCGCATGGTGTCAATATCAATGTATAGAAT
>MIDA01000027.1:9363-15560 GCA_001830045.1 Tenericutes bacterium RIFOXYA12_FULL_35_10
CATTTGACGTGAATCCTAATTTTTGGATGGCACGTTGTATAAATTCACTTTGGCTCACTAATTTTTGGATCGTTCCACTTATATAATTATCAAGCATAATGATGGTTGGACCTTTATCAATACCAATATAGGTATTTGAATACCATGGTTCTTCTTCAAAATTAAATGAATCATATAAACCATAAGGTCCCCACATCTTCTCATCTTTTGCAAACAGTTCTAATGATTCTAATGATTCTTTGGGTGTAAACATAATTGATGATAGTGGTGCATAAGGTGCAACCGTTCCATCCATTCTTGGTTTATAAGATAAATTGGTAAATCCCCATGGTGCGCCACCAACGACTAAATAACCTTTTTTATTATGCATGGCTGTTAAACCCCAATACCCTTTTTCAAACGTTTTAAACTTGGTTTGATCTAAACACCACTGACGATTCGCTAGGGTTGCTGATACTGAATTATCGAACCAACTAAAGCCTTTAGGATCTTTATAGGTTTTAAAATCGATAAATGCATGTGAAAACTGATGGATAAAGAGTGCATTCGTATAACAGTAAACATAGTTTTGTCCTTTATATGCGCCAACATGACGTTCAAATCCAAAATAAAGTTTTCTAGCAGCTTCCGGTGATGTTTGTTTTTGTCCTGCGTAAAGGAAATACATCATGAGTTGTTCTGCATAATGATCCCAAGCAGCATGACTCCATCCGGTTGGATGACGTTCTGAGATGTGGTGATATGCCATCCTAAAAACAGGTTTTTCAGGATGAACTAACCATGCCCAATCTGTATCTTCTAGCATTTGATCAACGATTTCTTTAACTTCACCTTTAAAATATTCTGCACTACTGATCGCACCCATCAGTAAGATAGCCGTATCGATGGTTGAATATTCAGAAGGTCTTCCTTTAGATAAACCATAATTGATGGCTGTATCTTTATCAATGAAATGAATGTAAAAACCATGTGTTTGATCAACATTTTTCGTCACTGTTTTAAGTGTCCCCAATGTTCTTTCATAACCTTGTTCAAACGTGATAAAGCGATGCTCAACACCAATAACATAAGCACTTAAAGCAAACCCCACAGCTGCAATCGAAGCCATTTTAGGATTTCTTGATGAATCTAAGGTTAAACCGTAACCTGGTGATAACGGATCATGATTCGATTCATGCCAAAAATAATCAAAAGATCCTTTTATTTCTTTTTCAATCAATTCTCTTGTTTTCATGAAATTCTCCTTATGTTTGCCATGTGATTGTAACTTCATCTGAGGTTAATAATTGAATCTTTTTAGGACCTATAATGGTTATACCATCTTGTTTTAAGACACGATAATCACCTTCATATAAGATGATGTCACCTCTTTGTAGGGGTTTAAATGTGAGTTTGATTTGATGCTCTGTTTTTTCAACATGTGTCACTTCAGCCGTTGAATAACGAATCATAAAATCAGGTGTGACCTTCCATTGATAAGGTAGAATTATACCTTTTCTCATGGGGATAGTAAATGTAAATCCTTCAAACATGTCTTTATTTAGACTTATAATCTTTGACGTTTTATCAAATTCTTCAAAATTATTGATAAAGATGAAATGACCATCTTCTCCTGAACGGATGGCTACATGGAGCCATTCATCTGATTGACCAGATGAAGCAAGTCCCATATCTCTAAAGATTTCATTCATGATATGATCGATATAATCCCAGTCACTCTTAATCGCCATACCAAACATATAGACTCTGCCTAAATCGATATCTTTCTTAAATCCTGTTATTTTATTATGATCTAAATCAAGTGTTGCAAACCCATCTTTGACGTCATAAACTTGAGCGACATGACAGTTTACTGAATCATGCCCATTGATGTTCACGCGCTTTCCATAAAGTTTTTCTTTGATTTGAACACCGATATAATCTTTTAAGATTGTGCATGGACGATCGAGTAAATCCTTTGTTGGAAGTTCTGGAAATAAGAAAAGTTTTCCACCTTGTTTGATATAATTCACTAACTTTTGTTGTGCATCTTCTCTCATCCATTCTGTTGAGAACGCGATAAGCGTTGGATGAGTTTTAACATCAACTTCATCACCAATTAAATCCACCGCATCAAATGAAATGTTATTCATCACTAAACTCTTACCTATACCGTTATATAAATAGGTTTGTCTCATGTGTTGGAGCGTATTTGCTTGACCACGGTTAAAATCATTTTTAAATTCTGTCATGTAATAATCTACATCAAATGCTAATGTTGTTTGTGTGTTTAAAGTAGCTTTAACGAATGCTTTACCATAGGCTTGAGACACTTTGACGATATGTTTGATGATGTGATAATGACGTCTTAAAGTGCCATCTGTACCAATCGCTGATTGCCAGTCATGGCGTCTTGAAATAAGGCCAATTTCTTCATAGTTTTCACCGCCCACAAACATGTAATAGTTAATGGCGTTCATCCCGTTAGAAATGGTTAATCTTGTTTTTAAATCATGTGTCGTGGGTTGAAGTCTTGGAACTCCATTTTGAAAACCACCTTGGAATTCAGCACTAAATAAAGGTTGTCCTTTTGGTTGAATTGCTCTCGTAAATGCGTTTGCTAAAACAACATCAAAGAAGTTTTCAGATACGATATTACCCACATAATAATCACCGGCTATAATGACATCTTTAATTTTTGCTGTTTCATAGAGTTGTGATAAACCAATGGGATAAAGATTACCTCTTTTACCGTAGTCAACGCTTGAAAATCCGTGCACATTAACAACTGGCATTGATTTTGCACCATACTTTGATGCAATCTCAATCAATTTTTCTAAATACATACGAATGTATTCTCTAAAAAAGAGTTTATAGTTTTGACTAATGACAAACGAGGCTTCTTTACTGACTTCATTTTTTCGATACGCCTTGATATATGTATCAAATGATTCATATTTTTCCAGTGACTCATCAAAACGTTCTTTACCGTATTGGTTCAAGAGATAGGTTTTAAAATGAGATAACGTTACATCAGAATAATCACCTTGTGTAGAAACCCAGTGATACATCCCCACTTCATTATCATATTGAATCATAATGATGGGTCCACCCACTTCATGCTCATAATCTTTAAGCAGTGTAAATACCTTTTTATACCAGCCTTTAACATAGTTTAAATAGGTTTCATGAAGATAGCTTACAAGTCCCATGGAAGGATGGAAATTTCCATCTTCTTTCACAGCCCTGATTTCAGGATGTTCATTGATTAGCCATTCTGGAATACCTGAATTTACCAGTTCAGACATCACATAAGGACCCGGTCTTACTAAAAGCCATAAACCAATATCTTTGACCGTATCTAAGAAAGCTTTTAAATCACGTTCTGCACATGATTTACCGTAAAGATCGATTTCTCCTCGTTTATATTCATGCCAAATCCAAGGAATATAGGTGCTCACCAAGTTAAAACCAGACTCCTTAATTTTCTTTAAACGATCATACCATTCAGTTTTGGGTACTCTAAAATAGTGGAATTCTCCGCCCCAAACGAACGTTTCTTCACCATTAATTTTAAATACTTCATTTTCATAGCTAAACATTGGGATCACCCTTCTTTATGATAGATTCTAACCTCATAAGGTCCAAACTCATCTTCATTCTCTGATATCTCATTACTTAGTATCAATTGATATGATGCTAAGTGATAAGGATACTTAACCACTTCTTTAGATACATTTGCCATTACGAGTATCTCTTGATTTTGATATTTACGTTTATAACAAAACATCTGCTCATGTTCTTCTTCGATCAGTTCATATGAACCATAAACAATCGTTGGACATTCTTTTCTCATTTTAATTAGTTTTTGATAAAATGAGAAAATTGATTTTGGATCATTGATACTTTCTTTAACATTAATAAAGTCTTTATTTGGGTTAACGTTTAACCAAGGTTTTTGATCACTAAATCCTGCATAGATTGAATCATCCCACTGCATCGGTGTTCTTGCATTATCTCTACCCTTTGCATTTAACGCATCCCAAACACGAGATTCATCCCAAACTTTCATTTTTTCATGATACATGTTGATCGCTTCAACATCTCTTAAATCTTTTAAATCATGCATTTTCAAATTGGTCATTCCTATTTCTTCACCTTGATAAACAAAGGGTGTTCCTTGCATCATATGGAGAAGTGCACCAAACATTTTTGCACTTTGAATTCGGTATTCCCCATCATCACCCCATCTTGAAACAATTCTTGGTTGATCATGGTTACTCCAATAAAGCGAATTCCATCCCTTTTGGTAAAGTGCGATTTGCCACTTAGATAAAACGCGTTTTAAATCTTTTAAATCCAGTTTTTTTAAATGCCATTTATCACGATGTGGTTCTTGATCAAGTGCAATATGCTGAAATTGGAATACCATATCAAGTTCTTCAGAATCTTCTTTTGTATATAAAATCGCAATCTCAGGTGTCACACCCCCTGTTTCTCCAACTGTGATAACTTTTCTTCCTTTAAAACATGCATGATACATTTCTTTTAAATAGTCATGCAGTTTAGGTCCATTTCCAATGATTCCCTTTTCAATATCTTTTCCAATTAGATCAATGACATCCATTCTAAAGCCGTCTACACCTAAATCTAACCAATAATTAATCATCGTATAGATTTCTTGTCTTAGGTGTTCATTTTTCCAATTTAAATCAGGTTGTTTTTTACTGAATAGATGAAAATAAAAATGCTTTTGATCAGGTGTTAAATCCCATGCACTTCCTCCAAAAAAAGAGCCTTGATTCGTTGGAGGTGTGTTGTTTGCATTTTCTCTGAAAATATAGTAGTCACGATAAGGACTATCTGGTTGATTTATGGCATCCATAAACCAAATGTGTTCATCTGATGTATGATTGACGACAAGATCCATAATGATTTTAAGGTTCTTTTGATGTGCAGTTTTGAGTAAAAGTTTAAAATCACCCATAGTTCCAAACATCGGATTAATTTGATAGTAGTCTGCAATGTCATATCCATTATCATCCATCGGTGAGACATAAATGGGACTTAACCAAAGAACATCAACACCTAACTCAACAAAGTAGTCAAGTTTAGAGATAATCCCATGTATATCACCCATACCATCATGATTAGAATCTTTAAAACTCATCGGATAGATTTGGTAAATGACTGATTTTTCATACCAACGTTTCATCGTGATGACCTACTTTCTTTTTTGATGATGATCAATTGTCATCGGTTGATGACCATTTTTTTGTTCATAAACTTTCGTAATGATTTCTAAACTTGTTAATGTGTCTTTCGCATGAATCACATCGCCAAAGTGATAGAGCAAATGATCATATAAGTCATGAATCACTTTCTCATGACTGACACCAAAATAGAACTTTTCACCTTGAAGTGATTCATCTTTTTCAATGATTTGAAAAGCTTGATCGATCAGTTGATAAAGTGTCTCACCTAAAAGTTTAAACCGTGCTTTTTCCATTACAACATCAATTTCAACAGGTGAATCGATGGTGTTTGACGTAGTTGCAGAAAAGAACCCTCTTGCCTGATTTTTAAATAATAGTGTGATGTGTGCCTGATCTTCAACTTCAATATCTGGCATCAAATAATTTGCATATGAACCATAAAATGATTCAATTTCACCACCGATTAAAGTGATGAGATCTAGTGTATGGATGGCTTGATTAATCAAGACGCCACCACCTTCATGACGCCAAGTTCCTCTCCAACTATCTTTTTGATAGTAGGATAACTCCCTTTTCCAAAACACATTTCCTCTAACCGATAATAACTTTCCATAAGCTTTATCTTGAATCACTGATAATAACTTCTTCGTTGTCTTATTGGTACGATTTTGTAGACAAACAGATAAGATCACTTCATGTTCAGATGCTAAATCTACAAGTTCGATGGCTTTTCTATAATCGATCGTGAGCGGTTTTTCTGCAAGCACATGAATGTGATGTTCGATTAAGTCTTTAATGATTCCATAGTGCGTATCATGGGGTGTAAGAACGTGAACAACATCAGGTTTTAAATCGATTAACTCCTGGTATGTATTGACATAGGGAACGTGATGTTTTTGACTCATCTCCACAGCACGATCAACATGTAAATCGTATAGACCAACAATCTCAACATTTTTGTAGTTTAGTATGTGAGGAATATGGATTTTAGAAATCTCACCG
>MIDA01000028.1 GCA_001830045.1 Tenericutes bacterium RIFOXYA12_FULL_35_10
CACTGATCTTCTTAGTCATCAGTTGTCCTTGTGCACTAGTCTTATCGATTCCTTTATCCTTTTTTGCAGGTATTGGTTCAGCATCACGAAAAGGTATTTTATTTAAAAGCGGTAGTGATTTAGAAATGCTTGCTCAAGTCAAACACGTTGTCTTTGATAAAACAGGAACGTTAAGTGAAGGTCGTTTTAAGCTTGATCAAATCGTATCTGGAGAGCCAGAACTCATTTTAGAATATGCAGCACACGCTGAATATCACTCCAATCATCCGATCGCAAGATCTATTTTAGAAGCTTATGGTAAAACACCTAACGATAAAATGGTTTTATCAGTCAGAGAAGTTGCTGGTAAAGGTGTCAGAGCGAATTATAAAGGTATTCATCTACTGATTGGTAATGAACGTTTTATGGAAGAACAAAAAGTGAAGTTCTTAAAGACACATCAAATGGGTACCATTGTTTACGTCGCAGCAAATAATGAATTTATGGGTTACCTCGTCATTAAAGATCAACTTAAACCTAAAGCAAAACGTGCAACCCAAGGCTTATTAAAACAACACTTAAAAGTCACCATGGTTACAGGAGATTATGAATCAGAAGCCAAAGATGCATGTTTCAAATTAGGTATTGAAGATTATGTTGCTAACTGTTTACCAGAAGATAAAGTTGATGTTATTTTAAAAATAAAACAAAAAGAAAAAGTTGCATTCGTTGGTGACGGGATTAATGATGCCCCTGTTTTAACGCAAGCCGATGTAGGGATTGCGATGGGTGGCGTTGGTTCTGATATCGCCATTGAAGCTTCTGATGTTGTCATTATGAATGATGATCCACATCGCGTTCTCATTGCTTATCATTTAGCGAGAAAAACGATGCGTATTGTTTTACAAAATGTCTTTATGGCACTTGGTATCAAAATGATTGTATTGGTTTTAGGTGCTTTTGGGTATGCCAATATGTGGTTAGCTATATTTGCTGATGTTGGGGTTTCCATTTTAGCTGTCATGAATGCCATGCGTATATTTAAACTAAAAAAACAAAAATAAGGGAAATGATTTCCCTTTTTTTGCCTTTTTAAGCTTCAGTTTCAAGTATAATAAAAACAGGTGATGAGATGGACATCAAGCTTGATCAAATTAAAGGTATTGGACCCGCTACATTACGCATCTTCAGAAATCATGGCATTTGGTCAACTTATGACCTTCTTTTAAATACCCCCAAAGGTTATGAAGATTTTTCAATCACGAGTTTATCTGATGCAAACCATAAAGAAACATTAACCGTCATTGGAAAGATTTTAACAGAACCCAAACTTATCCGTGGTGGTAAAGTTGAGCGCATCGTTTTTAAAGCTGAAGTTCTTCATGAAACAATCGATGTTGTTTCTTTTGGAAAAAGTTATTTAATTAAACAGATTCAGATCAATGATGTCATACAAATAAAAGGAATCTATGATCTCTATCGTAGGCAAATTAATGCGTCTTCTTTAATCAAAGCAGAAAAAAGAGTTGAGATAAAACCGACGTATGGCTTTGAAGGATTATACGATAAAACGATCATGAATATCGTGTCAACAATTAAAGAAGAAAACCTCGTCACGATCTATGAAAATATTCCAAAAGTCTTTGTAGAAAGATATAAGTTATTAGCAAGACAAGAAGCACTTTTTAAACTACATTTACCTCAAGATATGAAAGATATTGAGCAAGCAAGACGCAGAATGAAGTATGAAGAAGCTTTCTTTTTACAACTCAAACTTTTAGGCCGAAGACAAAAAGAGATCTCAAGACTACCTAAAAACTATGATATTCATGCTGTTAAAGAACTCATTCAGACACTGCCTTACGAGTTAACAGATGACCAAAAACATGCAGTCAATGATATCTTTAGAGATTTTAAACAAGACCATACATCATACCGTTTAATTCAAGGGGATGTGGGTTCAGGTAAAACCATCGTTTGCTTGCTTGCAGCATATGCAATCATTACAGCAAAAGAGCAGGTTTCATTTATGGCACCTACCGAATTACTTGCACAACAACATTATCAATTTTTTAAGACCTATTTAAAAGACATTAAAATCGCATTATTAACGGGAAAAACAAAAGATAAAGAATTGATCAAAAAAGCGATTTTAAATCATGAGTACGACTTAGTAATTGGTACACATGCATTGATTGAAGATGATGTGATGTTTCATCATTTAGGGTTAGTCATTATTGATGAGCAACATAAATTTGGTGTCAAAACAAGAGATGAACTCATTCAAAAAGCACATGCTAAAGATGTGATCTACTTAACTGCAACTCCGATTCCTAGAACGTTAGCCATGGCAGCGTTTGGTGAATCGCATGTATCACTCATTAAAGAGAAACCCAAGCATAGAAAAAAGGTTGAAACAGTATATTTAACTAGGGATAAAGTAGATCTTGTATTTGAACAAATGCGAAGCGCAACTGCAAGAAAAGAACATTGTTTTGTCGTTGTTCCAGCGATTGATTCAGAGATCGTCAAAGACAACATTGAAACGATGTATGAAACTTTAAAAGAAAGATTTAATGTACCGATTTTTACACTTCATGGGAAAAAAACTGCAGCAGAACAAGAAGAAGCGATGACTTCATTTGTCATGCAACCAGGATCCATTTTACTATCGACAACGATGGTTGAAGTGGGTATCGATATACCCACAGCTACCCATATGGCGATCTTTCACGCAGAGCGTTTTGGTTTATCACAACTTCATCAACTTAGAGGTCGTGTTGGACGTGGTGATTTAGCATCTTCGTGTTATCTCATATCTGAAAAAGAAGATATTGAAAGACTCAATGTCTTATCACAAACAGATGATGGATTTAAACTTTCTGAATACGATTTGAAGATGAGAGGACCAGGTGATTTCTTAGGTGTAGAGCAATCCGGTTATTTTAAATTTAAGTTCTTAAATATCATTGAAGACTATCCTATTTTGCTTGAAGCACAAAAAAATGTAAACGAACTGCTCCAAAGACCTGATTTTTATACCAATCCACAATTTAAATATTTAGTGAAGGTCATCACACCAGCACCGCTCGTGTGATATAATGATAATTACGAAAGTAGGGATGAATATGATTCGATTAGCAGTAGACGGTATGGGTGGCGACTACGCACCAGAACCGATCGTTAAAGGAACGTTAATGGCATTAGAAAAATTTGATAACATTGAAATCACACTCTTCGGTGATGAAACCAAGATGGCTCCTTTTTTAAAACAACATAACCGCCTTCATGTGGTCCATACACCTCATTTTTTACCGATGGGCGAAAAAGATTCCATTCACCAATACCGTACCAATAAAGAACACTCCATGTTTATGGCGATGCAATATGTTAAAGATGGCAAAGCAGATGCAGTTATTTCTGCTGGACCAACACAAGCATTAGTCGTTGGTGGACATTTTATCATTCGTAAAATGCCACAAATGAAAAGGGTTGCGATTGCACCCATTATTCCATCGATTGATGGTAAAGGACGCATTTTACTCGATAGTGGTGCAAACGTTGATTTTAAACCAGAACATTTACTTGATTTCGCGATTTATGCATCCATCATGGCTGGAAAAGTCATGAAACATAAAGATCCCAAGGTAGCTTTAATCAATATTGGTACCGAAGATAGTAAAGGTAGAGATTTTGATAAAGAAACATTTGCATTACTTAAAGCAAGTCCAGATATCAATTTCTACGGAAACATCGAACCTAAAGAAATTTTAACAACAGATGCAGATGTACTACTTTCTGATGGATTTACAGCGAACATCGTCATGAAAACCATGGAAGGTACTGCAAAAGGCATGGGAGCTCTTCTAAAAAGAGAAATTAAATCATCATTTTTCGCGACCATTGGTGCACTCTTTATGCGTGGCGCATTAAAGCGTTATAAGAAGTCACTTGATGCATCTGAAATTGGTGGAGCACTGTTGATGGGGTTCCAAAATGTTGTAATCAAAGCACAAGGTGCATCCAAAGAATATGGTTTCTTTAACGGTATCCGTCAAGCGAAAGAAATGGTTGAAGCTAATGTCATTACACTCGTTAAAGAAACATTAGAAAAAAAGGAAGAGATTAAAGAATGAAAGCATTACTAACCATGCTTAATCTTCCCTATAAGGATGAATCACTTTATGAATTAGCATTGACACATGCTTCTTTTGCCAATGAAAATCAAACCGAAAAAAACGAAAAACTTGAGTTTTTAGGTGATTCAGTCATTGGCATCATGATGAGTGATTATCTTTATCGTGAAGATTTAGCAGACGAAGGTACAATGACAAAGCGTCGCGCACAAGCTGTTTGTGAAGAAGCTTTAGTTAAATACGCAGAAACAATCAAATTAAAAGACTATATTAAACTAGGTCGCGGTGAGATGAATAAAGGTGCAAATGATGCTATGATTGCCGATGCATTTGAAGCTCTATTTGGCGCAATCTATCTTGATTTAGGATTTAAGTGGGCTCAAAAAACATTTGATAAAGTGATTGTTCCTAACTTAAATTTAGTATGGAACATTAAAGACTATAAATCAACGCTTCAAGAATATATTCAAGCAGGAGATAAAAGATCCATTAGTTATCATATCACCAAAGAAACAGGACCATCACACAATAAAGAATTTGAAGCAAGCGTACGCCTAGATAACATTATTACACTTGGCGTGGGCACAGGTAAAACAAAAAAAGAAGCAGAACAAAATGCAGCAAAAGATGCATTAAAGAAGGGTAACTATGATCATCAAGAGACTTTATGAAGAGTTTGATCTTTCGATCGAGCGCATTCTTTTAAAAGAATACAGAAGACTCAAACTGACGATGGCAGAAATGTCTGTACTCATCGCTCTTTTTTCCATCTACAAAAAAAGAAAATCATTTACGATTGCTTCTATCTCAAGAAGAGTCGATTTATCAAATGAGGATATCGGTAATGCAGTTGAAACATTGATTGATAAAGGATTTGTCTCAATTAAACTTGAACAAAAAGAAGGTAAAGAAAGAGAAATCTTTAGTCTTGATTTAGCCTTAGAAAAAATTGAAGATCTATATAAAGAAGATGAAGTGAATGCACTCAGAACTAAACTTGAAAATGATATCACCAATGTCATTACATGGTTTGAACAAGGTTTAGGACGTCCTCTTTTACCTTATGAATTTGACAACATTCGCCGTTGGTTTGAAGAAAAATCGTTTACCAGTGATCAAATCATTTCATGCATTAAAGATGCTGGAGATCGTGTGAGTGTGAAACTTGTAGAACGTATGCTCAATCAAAACGCCTTAAAACCGGTTGAAATTGATGCTGATTTGGAAGAAGCACTCGACCAAATCTATAAAAACATTAAATGAAGCGCGCTGAAGTTATATCAAAAACACTCAATGACATGTTTCCACATGCGAAAGTTGAACTCAATTTCGCAAACACCTTTGAACTTTTAGTTGCTGTTGTTTTATCTGCACAAACAACAGATATCAGTGTCAATAAAGTCACACCAAGTCTCTTCTTTCAGTATCCGACACCAAAGGATTTAAAAGATGCACCTCTTGAAAAGATCGAACAATTGATTCGTTCGATTGGGTTGTATCGCAATAAAGCAAAAAACATTAAAGAACTTGCACGAATCATTGATGAAGTATATGAAGGCACTGTTCCAAGTGATAGAGAACGCTTAGAAAGCCTACCAGGTGTAGGAAGAAAAACCACGAATGTCGTTTTAAGTAATGCTTTTAACATTCCTGCATTTGCGGTAGATACACACGTAGCGCGTGTATCTGTTCGATTAGGACTTGCCAAAAAAGGTGATTCTGTTTTAGAGATAGAAAAAAAATTAATGAAAGCTTTTCCAAAGACAGAATGGTTAAGACTTCATCATCAAATGATCTTTTTTGGAAGATATCATTGTTTAGCTAAGAATCCAAAATGTTATGAATGTCCACTTTATGATTTATGTGTGAGTGAAGATAAGATGATATTGTAAAGGCGAAAGCCTTTTTTCTTTTCATTTTCTTGATTGAATTTTTATGTATAAAGACAATGATAGAGATACATGAAAAACAATTAAGGGGAGAGACAAATGAATCTGAATTACTTAGATCGTCAGCTAAGGAAAAGAAAAGATCTCAAGCACTTTGAGATCAAACCCATTGGCTCAGCGATCAGACTCAAACGTAAAGAATTAAAAATGACGCTAGAGGAGGGGGCGGAAGGTATTTGCAGTATATCTTATTTATCAAAACTTGAAAATAATCAAATTGATCCTAATTTAGATTTTGTTGATCAATTGATTGAACGTTTTGGCATAAGAGAACAAATTCATTATGATGAACAAAGGTATCAAAACGATTTGAAAGAACTCACGGAAAAAATGGTTATGCAAGAGGAATTAACACGATCATACATTGAAGGATACCAAGATAGAGAAGACCATCAGGCTAGAGTCATTCATTTAATTGAATCCGCATTGCGTAAAGAGTATGCAGTCGTTTTAGAACATTTCAAAGTCGTTACACAATTTATCCCACATTTGAAACAAGAAGAACTCACACTCGTTTTACTGAGTGTATGTGAATCCTTGGTCGCATCAGAAAACTACCGGGATGCATATCACATCGTTTTAAGCATCCCAAACGCACATGAAATGTTTTACGATCACTATTTACTGACGTTAAGAATGCGTTTAAAACTGAGCTTTTTGATGCATAAAACATCAGATATCAACATGCTATATGCACACTATTTAAAAGAAGTAGATCATGAAGGATATTATCATCTTTCCAAAGAAATGAAGTTATGTCATTTGATTCATCTTTCTTATTATCATGTCCCTTCTGAAATAGAAATTCTTTCAAAAAGTGTTGATCGAAAAGATGAGTTAGAAAAAAAGCCATATGCGATTTCATGTTTTACACATCAACAATTTGACGAAGTGATTCGTATTGTTCAATCAAAGGAAAATTTATCAGGTTGGTTAAATCTTTACCTTTTATCATTAGAAGAACTTCATCGTTTCGAGGATATCAAAGTCATTTTAAAACACCGAATACCAGAAAAACTTAACCAAAGTGAACAGATTTTAGTAAACCACATGAGAGAGAAATATGAAAAAGATTATAAGAAGTGTTTGAACTATTTAAGACGTGATGTCTTAGGAAATAAAATACAATGTGATGACCCACATTTACTGGAATATATGATGTTAGATAGTTCAAGATTATTTGCAAAATCACAGTTTTATAAAGAGTCAACACTGATTGTTTCAACCTACCAACCACGTCTTAAACTTTTACGGATTGCACAACATAAAATGAAGGATGAAGCTTAAAAACTTCATCTTTTTTGCTTTTTAGGTTAAAAATAATGTATATGACCTCGAAAAATTGACTATTTATAGTTTTTACTATAAAATGATTTTGGCTAAGAAGGAGGGAACAACCATGCGAATGATCAAATTATTCAGCTTAGCTAAGGGCTTTTTTGTACTCTTCATTGTCGCTGCATTCTTAACAGCCTTTCACCAATGGACTTACTCAAATGTTCCCTTATTTACGCAGTATTTAATGAAGACACTCCTTGCAGTACCAGGTATTGCACCAGGCAACGTGTCAGTTGGCGAGGTAAATTTACCTCGGTTTTTGATCGCCTTTTTTGAACAGGGCGATGAAGTGATGGGCATTATCATCAGAATCGCGGTATCTCTGATGGTGTTACAAGCATTCCGTTTCTCACTTCGCTTTTTTGAAATGTGGCTTAAGGGCTCACTTCAAGAACAACTCGCAGAAAAAATGCGTGTTCGTCTTTATGGACATATTCAAGATTTGAATTATGAATTCCATAACAAAAGCGATTCCGGTGATTTAATTCAACGGTGTACAACGGATATTGAAACAACCACAGGTTTTCTGACAGGTAGAATGCTCGACGTTGTTCATTTGGTATCCACCTTGTTTTTTGGAGCTTATCAATTGATCTACATCAACCAAACGATGGTTTGGGTGTCTTTAGCGATTGTACCGTTTGTCGCAGTCTCATCAACTGTGTACTTTGTCAAGATTGAGAAAATCTTCGAAAGTATCGAAGAAACTGAATCAAAAATGATGACGGTCGTCCAAGAGAATCTTTCAGGAGCACGTGTCGTTAGAGCGTTCGCAAATGAAGTTTATGAGATCGAGAAGATGGAAACGAAGAACAGTGAATACAGAGATGCACTCAAACGTGCGAATAAAATTGTTGCCATCTATTGGGGGATTATGGATTTTATTGGTATTACACAATACTTAGTGATTATCGCTATTGGTGTTTATGGTGTCAGAAATGGCACGATGGATGCTTCAGGTATTGTGGCATCCTTAGCTTTAATTGGGATGCTGATTTGGCCAGTTCGCGGTTTAGGACGTATTATTAATGACTTTACAAAGGCATTGGTAGCATCCGACCGTATTAATCATATTCTTGATCAACCCAGTGAATATGATCATGATGGAACCCTCACACCTGAGGTTAAAGGTGACATTGAATTCAAAGATGTATCGTTTAAGTTTTCAGATACGGAAGAGCATTTGTTAAAACAAGTGACTTTTAAGATTAGGGCTGGACAAACGGTTGCGATCATCGGTCGTACAGGCAGTGGGAAATCAACGATTATCAACTTGCTCTTAAGAATGTACGATTATCAATCAGGTGATATCTTGATTGATGGAATTTCACTTAAAGATATTCAAAAGAAACATATTCGTCAACAAATTGGTGTAGTTTTACAAGATCCATTCTTGTATTCAAAAACGGTGTTTGAAAACATTGCGATTGCGCAAAAAAATGTTGAAAAAGACCGTGTCTTTCTTGCTGCAGAAACTGCAGCTTTAGAAAAAGATATTAAAACCTTTAAACAGGGTTATGATACACTCGTTGGCGAAAAAGGTACAACATTATCCGGAGGACAGAAGCAACGTGTCGCGATTGCTCGCGTACTGGTTGCAGATAAACCAATCCTCATTTTTGATGATGCCCTTTCAGCAGTTGATACCAAAACAGATATGATGATTCGTGAAGCCTTACTCAATAAGACTTATCAACATACGACCATTATCATTACACACCGGATCACCACTGCAAAAGAAGCTGATCAGATCATTGTGATTGACCAAGGAAAAATAGCCGAAATTGGTACACATGAAGAGTTAGCTCATAAAGAAGGGCTCTATAAGAAACTTTGGGATATTCAAGGAAAACTTGAAAAAGAATTCCAAAGCATTTTAAAGGCAGGTGAGACCGATGCATCAAGATGATCAAGACATCCAGTATAAGGTCCAAATTTCAACATGGAAAAAAATAGTTAGTATTATTTTTAAATCAAAGAAGCATTTGATTCTACTCATCATTTACTCCGGTCTTTTAGCATCTTTAGATGTATTAATACCGATGTTTAACCGGTATGCGATTGATACATTCTTCGTCGGTGGAGACTATACAACGTGGCCATATTATGTTGCTGCTAACTTAGGTTTAGCATTAGCATTTGGTTTAGTTGTTTGGGGATTCATTTATGAAGCGGGTATTATTGAAGCGGAAGTCAGTTATGAATTAAGAAGACAAGCATTTGAAAACCTGCAACGCTTAAGCTATGCATATTTTGATAAGACACCTCAGGGATGGGTGATGGCGAGAATGACATCGGATACGAGAAAATTATCGCTCATTATTTCATGGGGACTTGTCGATTTTGTATGGGCAGGCTTGCAGATGATCATGATTTTAATTGTGCTATACTTAACATTCATTAAGTTAGCAATCATCATGACCATCGTTTTACCGGTTATGCTTTTGATCGCTTATGTTTTTACGAAGCTCATTTTAAAGCAACATCGTATCGCAAGAAAGTTTAATTCACAATTAACTGCACAATACAGTGAAGGTTTTTTAGGTGCTAAAACAACAAAGAGTTTATCCATTGAAGATTCTAATTATGATGAGTTTTCATTAACTGCAAATAACCTAAGAAGATCTTCGATTAAAGCGGTGATTTCATCAGCAATCTTCTCATCTGTGGTTTTAATTTTAGCGTATGTCGCTGTAACAACCACAATGGTTCAAGGTTCAATTTATGTTTTAGGATCTGTTTTATCACTGGGTACTTTACAAATGTTTTTGTTTTATACAACAAACTTTTTTGAACCCGTGATGGCGATTTCAAGAACATTATCTGACTTACAAAACGCACAAGCTTCCGCTGAGCGTATTGTAGGTTTAATCGAAACTAAACCAGAACTCTATGATAAAGAAGAAGTCATTCAAAAGTATGGTGATTTATTCAACGATATCAAGGAAAACTGGGAACCTCTAAAAGGAGATGTTGAGTTTAAAGACTTAACTTTCTACTATAAAGAAGATGAAACTATTCTTGAAAACTTTAATTTAAAAGTAAAAGCAGGTATGAGTGTTGCATTAGTTGGACACACAGGTTCCGGTAAAACAACGTTAGTGAATTTGTTATCAAGATTTTATGAACCAAAACAAGGATCGATTTTAATTGATGGCGTAGACTATCGCGAAAGATCGATTCATTGGTTACACGCAAGACTGGGTTATGTGCTTCAAGCACCACATTTGTTTTCAACAACCGTGATGGAAAATATCCGTTATGGACGTTTGGATGCAACCGATGAAGAAGTGATTTATGCAGCTAAGATGGTCGGTGTTGATACTTTTGTTCAACGCTTAGATAAAGGTTATGAGACTTCAGTCGGTGAAGGTGGAAATCTGCTTTCTGTAGGACAAAAACAATTGATCTCATTCGCAAGAGCCGTTTTAGCTGACCCTCGGATTTTGATTTTGGATGAAGCAACTTCATCCATTGACTCAGAATCTGAAGAGATTATCCAAATGGCGACGCATAAGTTGTTATCAGATCGCACCAGTTTTGTGGTTGCACATCGCTTATCAACGATTGTTCATAGTGATTTAATTGTGATGCTCGATATGGGTAAAATCATAGAGATGGGTACCCATGAAGAGTTATTAAATAAACGTGGTGCTTACTTTGAACTTTATAAGAATCAGTTCTTTAAAGAAAAAGGTAAGGAATTAGAAGCTGTAATAACTGAATAAAAGATTGATTTAAGTTAATTAAAAAAAGATCCCTGATTGTTTAAACTCTACATGTGAAATGTAGATGTTTATAAAAAGGGGATCTTTTCAATTTAGATAATGAACTGATAACCAAAAGTCATTTGATATCATAGAATTTAATGTAGTGGATATCAAATGAGTAGTTGTCAATAAAGAACAGTAGACACGAGAGTAAGAGATTCTCAATTAATTTGTTCACTGTATTGACATAAAAGCACCTTTTCTCTACCAAAGGTATAATTTCCCTGAATAGATTGAACTATCTAGAACTTTCAAATTTAATAAGTTATTGAAAAAGGTCGTCTTTATCTGTATGTACGAAATATATTTGCATTTAGTGAACTAATACTAAAGTATATCTTATAACTTAGTTGCTAGGTTATGAGTTAATGTACAACATTAGTTTTTTTCTTGTTATTTATGACATCTTTACGTTTTTTTTCAAGAATACATGTACTTGTGTAGGTGTCAATTTTCTCACAGTGTGAGACAAAATCATGTTTGAAGAGAGGATGATATGTAAGCTCCATTATCCTTCTTATAATAATTGATAAAAACAACAACTTTCTCTTACGATCATTCATCAAAATCTCAATATGATATATCTTTTTACCAATGCTACTATTATTCATAAAATAATCGGATGTGAAGTAAAAACCAGATGTAAGTATAAATATTACACCAATGAGTATATTTCCAAAGCCATCACCAAGTTGATCTATTGTATTTTTAGTAAAAATCGAAACAACAAACGGTATAAATGCAATAAGTTGGTCAACAAATATGCTTCTTTTGTATTTTTTAATAATTTGTGCTTCAGTATATCGTGCATTATTTACCATATTCATTCTCCTTGTGGATATTGATCGCGAATTAATCCTAAAAAGTCAACATCGAATGAGGCGGTGCCACTACCATAACTTGGTATTCCAGAAGAGATGCTAAAAGACAAACCCGCACCCCACGATGAGAAATCATCAAAATCATTATTGTCAATTGAAATATAGAATACCAAAAAGGAAATAGTTTTGGTATTACTGCCGTCTTCATAAGTCGCATTGTTAATACCTAACGGTCCAAATTGTCCACCTGTTTGAGTAAATTCTTGACAGCCATTAACAAAGTCGCAAGTAACTCCAGGTTGCTCCATAGTAAAACTATAACCAACGCCGAATATATCAAAACCAAACGTAAGTGGATCCGGAGATGCAGACCCAGAAACACTTGCATTTTCTTCAGCATTATTTTCATCAGGAGCAGTTGCCATTAATAAAACAGAAACCATAGCGGAAATAAGGATTATTAATGGAAGGAACAAATCACCATCAGGGTCATAATAAACAATTGGGTTGTTAGCACAAAAAGTATGTTTACTGATAGTTAAGATTTTTCTATTTTGGAGCCCCATTTAAAAAACAAACTTAATAGCCACTCTTCTCTTATAACTATAATCCTTATTGTAATAAACTTGAAGGAGCAAAACGCTTTATTATTTCTTCAAACTCTTTGATGTTAACAATATAAATATTATCCATTCCACCTCTACATTTGTCAATAGATTTTCCTTCTAAATTGTTTTTGAGAATAATACCCATTTCGCATTAACAGTTTTGTTTTTTCTGATCTAATAAACTTCATCAAACTTAATAAATCTAAACAGTTTTCAAAAAAATCATTTCAATACCTTTCTCACTGAATTCTAGACACGGCCTCATTTGTAAAAAACTTGATATTACAAGAGCTAGTGGCACAAGTATAAATATAATAAAAGAAAAAATCCCTACAAATACAATGTCTTGTTCATTTTAGTAAGTTAAGGTGAATTATAGACATAGTAAACACATGACTAAAAATATTAAACTCAGTATGTGCATGTATATTAAAACCCGAAATTTAGTTTTTTTCATCTTTCAATAACCATGAAAAATCTATTATTAAAATCATTGATATGCCTATTAGATGCAAATACATGATTCATCGTATGAAGTTTGTTTAGACTTGGAATATATTGTCTAAGATAAGATTCAGTAGCAATCACACTTTAAGAAGGCATTAGAGCGTGTAAAAAGGTTATTCCTCCAGGGGAAATAGAAGTAGTTACTCCCCATACTAAATCAAATTAAATGCAACAGAAATCCTACTATTTATGAAGTTTTTACCTGGATTATAGTCATCATAAGATATGAGTTGATTTACAGTATTTCATAAAAACCCTCCTACAAATCCATTTATGGCTTCTATAGCATAAGCACTAGTTCCTCCTGTTGCTATAACGGCAGCTAGACCCGCAGTGTTAATTGCTCCATTGATAAATCCTACTAGAAATATTGCTACACCAATTAAAATAAAACTTTCTCTTGATGGATCGACAAGCATTTCTTGAGTCATGTACATATGTAACGTTATAGAATTGAATAATACTTTTAAAATTTGGGAAATCAAATATAAATCTGCTATGTTAGTATAATTAAATCGATATATTTTTCAATTTCACTCTTATAATTACTATATATTTTCTTCGAACAATACATTTCATTAAGTTTCATCTTTGATAAAAAATATCCAATTTTATTGATATCTAATCTGAACATAACTGTGTTTGGACTTTTTTGTAAGTACTGAATTGTTTTTATGTCTATGTTTTGAGGGGTATCAGTGAATAGAAATATGGTATTAGTTTCAAAAAAAATCAAACTTATACTGGATATTTCTATTTGCTTTAATGTCTTTTTAAAATAAGTTATTTTTATTGTACTATCCTCCAATAATACTTTTGAAAAAAGATGTTTTCTAATTAAGAAAAATAGTACGTCAAATGTGCTTGCAAAAATGATCCCAAAACATATACCAAGTATACCTTCGTTAGTTCTTTCGGTTTCAATCATATAACCAATTGAAACTCCAATTAATAATAACATGCTTAGGTTAATCACGAATATCGCTAAAATTATGTTTGCTATTGAGTTATATTTTAAGTTCATTCTTTCTACCTCACTTTATCTAGTTGCAGCTTTTTCTTACATAACTTGCATAATCATAAAGCATAGCCACTTGAATACTGAGTTAATTATAATAACCATTATAAGCTTCCGCAGATGCTCCAGAAATTCCAACAGCAGCAACTAAAGCAAGTAGTTCTAGAACCAATATTTCATCAATAGGACCAGTGAAAATATCACCAAATCCAAACCAGTAACCGGTGCTGTCAATATGTATTACTGGATTATTCGCACAATACGCATTAATAACTTTAATTTGAAAAGTCATGAATGTTAAACATACAACAGTGATATTAGTCGTGTTCGAGATAATATCTATTCCTTTTTAGTAGACAATAATACAGGTTTACTTTAAAAATTATGTCAAGTTTATGCTCAAAACAAAAGTACTCTTTGGCAAATACTCAATTGTTACCATATCTCCAATTTCAAAGTTACTTAAATAAAAAATATAAAATTGTTCATCATTAATAGTGATTATCTTTGCTTCTATGCCGTTATTACCTTCATAATAATACCTTGGGGAATTGAAAGCCTCTTCAATATAAGTTATTACACCAGATGTATAGACGGCATTTGATTCGTTCTCAACAAACAAAAACATACCATGCTTAATCGTTGGTATTGAATCATAAAACAAACCAAAACTTACCAATAACAATAAAACATAGATAAAAATTTTATACTTTACATTAAAAATAGTAATCCTTTTAGTTATTGATAAATATAGTAAAACAAGTAGAAAGACAGCAAAGATAGAGTATATAACTGGCCATATCAGTGTCTTTGATAAATATTCATTGAAGCTTAATTCCATACTTTCAACTCCAATCATATTTTAGAAATACTATAATTATATATTACCACTAGCAAAAAGATATTAACAGGGCTTATACGCCCTATAATGATATGTAAACAATCATTAATTTGCACTTTTTTATTGGATTTAGCAACTAGTTCATTAGTAAATTACTTTATGCTTCAGATATTATTTCTTGTTAACATGCTCATTTTTGTACTCTGGTAGGTTTAATATCTATAGACATGATACGAGACAATAATCTGTCTTATGATGATATAAATGTTGATCCCAATATGGGAAATGCCACAAACAGAATTTACTCTATTGAATATCAAAAAAATTTAGTAACTCAGTATAAATACACCTATACTTACGATGCCAGTCATAATATAACAAACATCGTTGTTACTGACGGAAGTGTTCCTCCTAATACGATAGATAGATATGATTATTACTATGATGGTTTTAACCAATTGGTTAGAGAAGATATTCATGTCAAAATCAATTTGGCTGGAGAATATTCAAAATCAATCACTTACACTTATGATTATCAAGGTAATATAACACATATTAAA
>MIDA01000029.1 GCA_001830045.1 Tenericutes bacterium RIFOXYA12_FULL_35_10
CCAAGACTACCTGCAGCTTCAACTTTTAAATCAAATGCGATATAGTGTGGTTTAGCCATAACGCCTGTATGATATTGAACATATCCTGCAGATGCATCAAGCTTAAGCATGATATTACCTTCAACATCAACAAATGATGATGGTGTACCATAGTTGTTCGCCCAATATTGACCACTACCAATTTGACCATTGGCATCACCTACTGTTAAACCATCCCATGAACCCCATAGAAGTTCTGCATCGTAATATGGATTTTCAGTAAACCATGCTAAATTATCAAGTAAATAAATTTCGCCATCACTTGCGTGGAAACCAACAGTGTCTGTTAAAGCAAATCCGCTTGCTACCCAGTCAATGACGTAATGATGCCATTGTCCGTCAGGGTTAACAACCATTGGTGTGCCATTTGCTAAAATAAGTTGTCCATCTTTAGCCCATCCAGGTGTGCCTGTTGGACCAACTCTAAAGGATACAATGGTACCTGGTGTTGCAATCTTTAAATCGAATGCTAAATAACGTCCAGATCCTTTTGTTCCTGTATGATATTGTGCATATCCTGTACCATCTAATTGGAGTGCTTGGTTTGAATCGCCATCAGCAACAATCGTTGTTGGTGATCCATAAACATTTGCCCACCACTGTTGATCACTTGGTTTAGCGTCTGCAGTTCCTAATTCAAGACCTTCAAATGTCGCCCATAATAATTCAGAATCGGGATTTAAATCTGTCACAGGATTTGCAAAGAAAATCGCATCAAATGAAATAGATGAACCTGTGTAATAAATTTCAAAACCAGCAAAATCAGTTGAGTAACCTTCCGTTAAAGAAAGGTCAACGATTAAGTATGTCCAATCACCATCCACGTAAGGATAGGTTGCCATATCTTCAGGAATAGAAGGTAGACCTAAACCTGCTTGCCATTGATTTGCATAAACAACATCACTTTGTTGATCATTAAAATCAAGTTGTCTCATTCTAAGATCATTTAATGTACCTGTACCATTGAGTTTATACTTAAACACGAGGTAACGATATTCATTGATGTTCGCTTTTGTTGTTGAATGCACCTTATAGCTGACAAAATCACCGCCTGTTGAATCAAAGATGATTGCACCATCAGCAATCGATGATGCTTGTAAGCCTGAATATGAAATAAGGTATGTGAAACCATTTGCTAAAGCAACTTCATTATCTGCTGTCCAGTTAGCTGTTGTACCAATGGTTGCTCTATTGAAGTTATCGTAGATAAATGCATTTTCTAAGTCAAGAACTGGATAATTAGCCGCTTGATAGTCGCCTAAATATGTTAAGAATGATTGTGAAATGGCTACTGCTACAGTTCCGTTATTGATTAATTTATAACCTGCAATCACATTAGTTCCTGTATAGAATTCTGCAAATGGAATAGTGACATTAAGCCATCCACTGCCTAACGATGTAGGAAGTCCTTCGATATCTGCAAATGATACTGGATCACCGATTTCTCCATTTGCAAACACAGGAGCAATCGCTAATGTAGAAAGATCTAGGATACCGGGAGCACCTTGTCTTAATCTTAAAACAAGATGTGAATTGAGTGGATTTAAATCCGCTTCAGTGTATTCACCATAGAATCCTGAAGGTTGAACAGTAACATAAGATCCGACTTGTACACCAACTGTTCCACTCCAATAATCTTTGTTTTGTGAATAATCACTACCTTCGTAAGGATAAATGGGGTTTGGAGTCTTAGCATAGTAAGCATCTTTAATCTCTAAAATACCACTACCGTCGACTGATGTATTCATTAAATGGAAACCAACCATTTGTCCAGTTGCTGGAACGTTTGTATAACCCGTTTTACCTATATATTCTTTTCCATCTAAAGTATCTGTAATACTAATGACATAGTTATGCCATTCACCATCAAGTTCTCTTACGTTTTGTTCAAGATCTGGATCAAAAGTTTCAGTAAATGGTACCACTAAAACTTCATGATTATCATCAAATCTAAAGCCAATCGCTAAATCTTCAATGGATGCACCTGCAAAACCTCTTAATCTTAAGACTAAGTATTGGAATGTAGGACTTGGATTGTTTTGGCTACCTGCTTGTTTCCAAAGTGCACCATCTGTGTTATTACCAATCGCACCAGAGTAACCTACTGTGATATAGGGTTGATCTGCATCAATCGATGCGTTTGATACGATTTCTGAAGTAATCGTTGTTTGCGTGAAATCATTAATCATTTGATCAAAATCAGCATTATAGATACGTCCATCATAAGTAGGTGAATCAGGAATACCCATAAATGTGTATTTCGCATCTAAAACGATATCTGATGTCACTGGTGTTGTAAAATCGTATGCATCACCATCTAATAACCAACCATCAAACTCGAAGAAATCTTTTGATGGATCAGTTGGTTCGGTTGCAACTTCACCTGAAGTTACTGTTTGCGTTGTAACTGCTGTGCCACCTACTGAATTAAATGTGACATCAAATGTAGCAACTACAACTTCAGTGTAATGCGCAACCAAGGTGATATCTGCTGTCACCGGTGTCGTAAAATCATATGCTGTTGTACCTAAAAACCACGCATCGAATGTAAAACCTTCTTTTGCAGGATCTGTAGGCTCAGCCACGGTTAATCCCTCTTCTACTTCAACCACAATTGGTGTTGTCCCGTTATCTGCATCAAAGGTAACATCAAATGTGATGGTAGGTTCAGGTGTTGGTTCTCCTTCTTTACAACTTGCAAGAAAAAGAATAGCAAGTGTTAAGATGAGAACGCGTAGTGTGTGAAAACCAATTATTCTCATATTTTCTCCCATCGCACATATAAGATAGTTTACATGTGATTTTCTATATCTTGAGTGACTATCCACTTTTTGAAAACGAAATTAAAAACTACTGATAAACACTAATTTCTGAGAACTGTGCACCATAGCCACCAGGAGCCGAGTTCGCAGTAACAATCAAGATAATCGATCTCATATCAACACCTTCTGGTAAGACAATAGAAACCATATTTCCTTGACTTGCATCAAATACATAATCTCTTGGTCCATTAAATAGCGATATCCAATTAGCGGAATTCAAGGTTGTTTCTGCACTCAATGAATATTTAATTTCAATGGTTTGTGTTCTTGTTGGCCAACTTGATAAAGGTGGTAAATGTAGATTAATAATTCTTACATTATATGTTTCACCCATATCAACAATAATCCATCCTGGCCAAACATTTTTCTTCGATTCGAAATATGTTGATACATCACCATCTGTTAACTTTTCTGGATTATAAACGTCTTCATATGCATTCGCGTATGGAGTTTTACCAAAAGTAAGTGATGCAGGATAGAATTCCATGTATCTTAAGAATGGGTTTTCAGCATACGTTACCCCTTCATAGAAATAGAATCTCAGTTGAACTGCAATATAATCACCTGGAGCAAGTCTTATATCCACATAATTATTCTTTGATGGTGAGAACTCATAGTTTTCACCATTTAATTTTTTAGAAAATACTGGAAGTCCTGTAGTTGAACTCATCGATGTAGCTGCATAAACAGAAATATTTTGCATCTGGAAATACATCGATTCTGAATCTCCAAACAAACGAATTGATCCCACTTTATGTGCTTGATCAAACATTACAGATACTGCAATGTATGAAGCTCTAGTTGCTCCTTCTTGCCATTCATCAGCAATCCACATGGAATCATCATCAACTAAAACATTTTCAATATCAAAACCTTCAACATCAACATTGGTTTCTGATAAACCGCCCCAATCTTGTGTTGTCACACCATATGTTGCACGAACAGTGAAATCTCCCTCTATCTTTGCACCTGCATAAGGTGGTTCAACATGCGAAATTGAAAATTCAGGAATTTCAATAGCTTGTTGATCTCTAGCTTCAATAACTTCTTTATCAACCACATAATAATCACCTAGGTTTAATTCATAATAATGATATACGGGTGCGCCTGTGGGTGTATTAGACGATGTTATTTGAATGTTTGATGTAAATCCGTTCGCATTAATCTCAGAAACATTTTCAATCGGTTTACCTCTAAAATCAACATCTTTAAAATAAACACCATCAATATTTTTAGTCGCATCAAATCCGTTCATACGAATGACTAAATCCGATGTTTCACTTCCTATTTTTTTATCATTTAAAACTTTAATATTTTCAAAGTAAACATTACGAATCGTTCCACGTTCATACTGTGATTTTGACCAATCCGCATTATACGCAATCGTTAAATCGATTAAGAAATTATCATACGTTTCAGTCCAAATATCACCAACTTGATACGCATCTTCTACCGTGATGTTTCTAAAATAAATACCATCAACATTTGCTTGGTCAGCATTATGAACGCTCATCACTGCTTTATGATAATTGTGTAAAACCGTTATATTTTCAAATGTAACATTTTCAATCGATGCACCATATGTTTCATAACCAACTTCCATGGATTGTGCTAAATCAGTCCACAAAATATTATTCGAAAACAAAATGTTTGATGTGGATACATTGTTCACGTTTTTAACAACGAGTGAATCATCCCATGTTCTAACAAATGAATTTCTGACAATTACATCTTGGCTTGATTGAATCGATACACCATCACCATTAGGTCTTGCGGTGATGATTTTAATGTTATCAATGGTTAAATTCTTCGTTTCCTGCGCATGAATCGTCCAACCCGCGGGATCTAAAAATGAGATCCCTTCAATATAGATATTTTCACTCTTTTGAAGTTCAATAGGGATTGCACGTTGAGATGCTTCTTCTCTTGGATAAATAGAACCAGAAATAATACCACGACCACGAATGGTTATGTCATGGAGTGCATATGCATTAAATTGTCCATAAACTAAAGCTCCACCTGCTAAATAAACTGTTTTGCCTGATTCTAGTGGAATCGTGTCCGTTTTCCAAACGCCTGGGCCAATATAGATGATACTGTCATCTAGTAAAGCCTCTTCTTCTGTAATCGGATCTTCTTCAATCGGATTTGCAAATAAATGAATAGCTTCTTGAATCACCGATCCATTAGGTGTAGTTTGAGGAACTGGATCATTTAATTGAATGGTATAGTTGGCTGGGTATTCTAAGTCGAATTCGATGACATTATTTGTAACAGTGACATCAATTTCATAAGAAAGTGGATGTACGGATGCTTTTGTGACAACGTAGTCATCGAGCACACGAATTTTCACATGCACTTTACCTAAAAAATCAAAACTTGCAACCGATGTATATGAAGTTGAGTTAATCCATGTAAAGCTTCTTGCATGGTTAACTAATGTTTCATAAACAAAGAGTGGAGATTCTTCGACTAAGATCTCATATCTGTCTGATGATTTTAAAATATCTGGCATATCATAAATCTTTAATTGTGTTGACGTTTGTTCACCAAATAAAATATCCACACCAAATGATGCTGATACATCGAGATAAGTGACAGTCACCGTAATTTGTCCAACGACAGTAGAGTTAAATCCTGAAACTTCATAATCAGTGACAATCTCTTCACTACCATCTTTCTTATAGGTGACGATTAAACCTGTATCGTCAAATGCTTGATTTAAAAAGTAAGTCGTTTTATAGTCACCGGAAAGAATTAATTCTGCATCAGATGTTTTCTTACATCCAAGTAGAAGAAATGATCCCAATAGTATGATGAGGAGTGTCCATAATTTTTTTGTGTTTTTCATCTTTTCACCTTTCGTATCTCTAATTTCGTCACTATTATACCCTAAGACTTTTGATATTGAAAGCGTTTTATGAAAAAAAGTTAATCGGTTAACTAAATTCATATAAACTTGTTATAATTCATGAAATTCTTAAGCATTATAAAAGCCCCTCGTATCGAAGAGCTTTCTCTAGACTCTATTATTAATCATTCAACACAATGGTTGTTGTTTCTATAGTTCCGATTTCTGAAGTCTCTATGATGTAGAATATATCATCTTCGATATAATAGGTCGTATTCCATTCTTCACTTTGATCACCAGATCCAATATAAACAGATGTCAAGATATTTTCTTTGAGATAAAACGAATCTTCCCCTGAAAAAATATAGTGCCACTGACTCACGTAAACTGTATATCCTTCATTTTGATATGTTTTAAATGGGGTTCCAGAAATCAAAGCCAACAACGATACATAACCTGTAATAAAAATAAAGCCAAATACAAGGGAAACCCTAAAGGCGATATGTTCCCACTTGATAAAGCATACGTACACATCACACCAAACAAAATCACCCCTATAATAGCGGTTGATTCAATCGGTGTCCACGTTTCAAAAAACAAAATACGGTGACTTCTCATGACGAAGATGTTAACAACAAAAAGAGTAAAAACAACGATCATTAGTTTAAAAATCATTTGAAGTCTTTTTCTTTTTACAAAAGCAATCACACTAAATCCCCCTCTATTTACCTTTATTATACTTGAAATATAAGCCTATTTAAACCAATTGATGTAAATGTAAGGGTTAACTTCGTTACAAAGCATGGCCAACACTTGAAACGCACCCTTGATTGTGCTATGATGATGATGTCGCAAAAAACAGAAAGAACTGATAATATGTATATTTTAGCAGCCGAAGCAGGCACACAAACGTTATATCAAATGATTTTACTCTTAAGTATCGCAATGGTCATTGGACTATTTGCAGGTCGTTTTTTTGAACGACTTCGCGTTCCAAACCTTACCGCATACATCATCATCGGACTTATTTTCGGTGGTATACTCTTTTTTACCGGTAATGGGGGTATTGTTGAAGCGTTTGATATCATCATCAACATTGGTATTGGATTTATCTCATTTAGTATCGGTCTAGAACTCAATTTCAAGAAGATTAAAAAACGGACCAAAGAAGTGGTGATTATCACCGTCTTCCAAGCTTTATTCTCCTTTGGACTTGTCTTTATCGCACTTTATATCTTTGTTTTACCTCTCCATATTGCTTTACTGATCGGTGCACTCGCGATTGCGACTGAACCAGGACCTATTTTACTTATTACAAAGAAAATGAAATCTAGTGGACCACTTACTGATACACTTGTTCCACTTCATGGTGTAGAAGACTCGATTACCATCATGATCTTTGGGATTGCATTATCTTATGCTACTTCCATTGAAAGCGGAACACAGATGGGAATCATTGAAATCTTAACTGGACCTATCCTTGAAATTGTATTCTCATTACTGATTGGTTTAGTTGTCGGTTATGTCTTAGTTAGAATTATTCGTTACTTGAAGTATGAAGATGTTGAAAAAGATGTTGTCATCTTAATTTCTACGATTGTTGCAGTCTTAGTATCCATAGCAATTGCACATATCGGATTCGAAATTTTCCACTTCCATGTTCATTTATCTCCCATTTTATTACCCATGGCAACCGGGATTTTCTTCTCAAATATGTCATCAAATCTTGCTAAACATGAAACAGAACGTATCATGGATCTTTTCTCAGCTCCGATACTAATCATTTTCTTTACAGCTTTAGGTGCTGAAATTGTCTTACTTCTCGCAGAATCAATTGATACACTCGATTTAGTACTCATTTTAACAACATCTGCAATCTATGTTGGTATGCGCTTTATCGGTAAAATCACAGGTTCGATGTTAGGTGGTAGAATCGCTAAATCAAATGTCACAGTTAGACGCTACTTAGGATTTTGTCTACTCCCCCAAGCACAAGCAGCTATCGGTCTTGCATTCTATGCGAAGAGTGGTTTACATGATTCAACGTATGGTACACTTATTTTAATTGTGATTATGGCTTCTACCATCATCAATGGACTTGTTGGTCCACTTGGTGTACGACATGCACTTCTTAAATGTCATGGTATTGATGGCAATGCATGTAACATCCTATATCTATCCAACAAAGATCCAAAAGCGCACGAAATGCATTAAAACAAAAACTCCAGTTCACATGTTGAATTGGAGTTTTCTTTCTTATTGAAATGATGCTTATTACGGTTTAATATACTCATTAATGCCGATTTTATTTCCCGATGGATCTATAATGAGTGCATATGAACCATCGTCTGGTGAAATTAATGTTTTTGGTCTTAATACGGTTGTTTTAGAAAAATGATCTTGAATCAATTTCATCGTTTCATCGATCGATGCAACATAGATGTATAAATTAATGTTATCAATGGATGGCGTTAAGTTTGAATCAAACCCTCCAAAAAGCTTTTTACCTGGTGTTTGAAAAACAAAATAACGTTGCTTGGAAATGAAACTTTCTTGGATTTTCCAATCAAAAAGTGTTTGATAAAAACGAAATGTTTCATCAAGCTTCTCTAAACGAATCGGTAGTTCAACATAAACTAAATCACCGTACATAAGATTCTCCTTTTTTATTTCATTTTACACCATTTGAAATCTCTGGCAACTCTTATGCACCGTCATTTTTCTTTTCATTTTCTTGATGAAGGAGTTCATTTAAATCCGCGACTTCCTTTTTGTATTTCTTTGAAACGACATAAACAGCAATGCCATAAATCATTCCTACACCCGCAATAACGATGTAAATGAGCCAACTTACTCTAAATAAATACTGACCAAATACATTTCTTAAAACGAATATCGCTGGAATGATAATAAGATACCCTAAAATAATATTGATTAAACTATGACCTTTTTCACGTTTAAAGAACCAAAAGGCTAAAGATACAATCAAGGAAATAACTAGTGTCCCTATCGCGAGTCTAATATAGTTATAGGTATAACTTGCAACACGTAAAACAATCAGCGATAAGAAAATAGCGATGATATTGATCACGAGATAAACTTTTAAATAAATGCGTCCATAATCTTTCATCGATATTCTCCTTTTAAAGCTTCTTTTAGTTTACTTACATACATCCTTGATATTACAATTTTATCTTTATTTTTAAGTTCTGCCTCCATACGACCATTCAGTGATGATTTAAAAGAATCGATTTTTTTGATATTAACAAGTGTGTTTTTATTCACTCTTAAAAGAAGTGATGAAAACATCTCTTCTAATTGATAAAGTTTATAAGATGTCTCATAAACATCATCTTTCGTATAAATAAAAACATCATGATCAACAGCATCCACATAGTACACCTCACGTGGCGATATAGTGAAATTCCTCTGATCTTTTTTGACCTGAAACGAAACATCATAGAGCGAAATAAATCGCTCTATGTTTTTCACTTCTGATGATATTTCTTTTGCTTGAATGATCACTTCGATATCATCCAACTCTTCTAAGACATTAATCTTAATCTTCATGGATACCTTCTAAATGAGATAATTTTGATAAACAAGAATACTTTGATTCATGATAGAAATGGCTTGATCAACAAGAACTTCTCTTTCGTTTAATACAGTTAAAACTTCTTGATACGTCTGAATAATCAAATCTATGTTTTCTTTCGTGTATAAACCTTTAAGATCAACAAGTCTTTGATATGCTAGTCCATTAGTTTCTTCATGGGCATCTTTTAAATCAAGAAGATCGTTGTATTGAGTCCAAAGTATGACACCATCTTCACGCGTAAGTCTAACATTAAGAGCTCTAAAAGCTTGTCTTTCAGATGTTAAACTTTCTCTTGTTGTCTTTAACATACTGTACTTTTCTTTTAATTCTTGATGTTTTAAAATCAATTCATTGTGTAAACTTAAGAAAACTTCAAGTGAGTCTGTCTCTTCAAACGTTTCTACGAGTTCACTATTAGTATAACTCAAAAGTTCTATCTCACTCATCTCTGATGTTGTAAATTCAACATCACCGACTTCTTTTGGTTCATATGAACCTAAGACAAATCCTAATCCAACCAGTGCGATTGCACCAACAATCATCATTATTTTTTTCATTTTACTTCACTCCTTTGTTTTTGATTACACCCTCAGCTTAACAAAGCAATCATCATCTACAAAGGGAATTTGCGTAAGTTGCACAATCTGTTGCGTAAGTTGTTAAACAAAGAAAAACACACCTTATGATCGCATAATAAGATGTGTTTTTAATGTTATAAACTCAACTGTTTTCTAAAATAAGGTAGTGATACAGTTAGATTAATGAAGATAATGATAAAGAATGCGAGTAACCCTCCCACTGTAATGGCTAAGAAAAGGGAATAAACAATGGGGATAACAAGTAACATATTCCAAAGGATATTTTGAGATAATGCAATATGTAAAATAAATTTATGCTTAATAAAGGTTATCACAATCAAACTGATAACTCCGAATAATGCGGGTACAAAAAATAAGAAGGATGCTCCACTTAACGTATAACCCGTTAAAATTGCTAACAGTAAATTTAAGAAAATGCCTGCAATCATCACTGCGCGTTGGTCTTCTTCCTTTTTAACAAAACGTTTATAGAGGACGTAGACACCCACGATAAGTCCTAAACAAAGCAAGAGTGTTGGTAATTCAGTTCCTTCCATACGCACGTAAATGATCGAAAAAGGAACTCTACCGATAAACGCAACCAGTTTAGCTAGATATAAACCAATCACTGCAAACACACCGAGTGATACAAACATCAAGCCAATGTATTTTAAAATAGATAAGATTGCGACATTATTTTTGAGTATTAAGTATACAGTAATCGCTAAAAATAAAACGAATGTGAGCCACTGAAAGATATGCATCGTAGATTCTCTATAAGCGATAAAAACATCGGGTAAGATGGTGAAGAAAACTTGGTTTTGTTCACCAACAAAATAATTGACATCACTATAGATTGCATCTTTGGTAAATGTTTCCACTAAAGGTACGATTTGTTCACCGTAATGTTGAATAGATGATACTTCAATATGGTCATACTTATCCATTGGTGTATGATAATAATAAAGACCTTCTAAAACTGCAAAGTTAATCCCTTGTTTACCGACATTTAAAAACTCAGTAAAATCGGTACTATTGGGCATTACCGTATAAACAGCAGTTGCTAGACTATAAGATACTTTTAAATCTGTATGTTGATAAAAATCAATAACTTTATCATTATTAACACTTGTTTCAAACATATAAGCAGGACCGCTCACACCTCTTGCTTCGATATTAATCACGAAACCAATCTTATCCATAAAGGGCTCCTGTGCTGCCATATAGGCACCATATAAACCCGTTTCTTCAGCGTCTGTAAAGAGTAAATAGATACTATTTTCTAAATCTTGATTTGCATAAAGACGTGCTATCTCTAACATCGTCCCCAGTGCATAACCATCATCTGCTGCGCCATATGATCTTCCAAGTTCTCCGTCTCTACCAACATGTCCTCTTGAATCATAATGACCAACGAGTAAGATTCCTGTATCTGATTTGCCTTGAATCACTGCAAGCAAATTCTTAATATCATAATCCGTTCCCATACCAAGCTCTTCTTTGGTGTAGTTCATCTCAGTGACATTAGCTAAACCAAGCATACCTTCCAAGGTTTCTTTTAAATAAAGTCTTACTTCTTCGTGTGCTTCTGGATCAAAGACTGAATGTGGTTCTCTTGAGATCACTTCAATGTGTTTTGCTGCTTCTGCTGCAGAAAACTGTGTTTCAGTTACTCTTTTAGGAACTGGAGTCATTAATACAAACATACTTAAAAGTCCAGATAATAAAAGAACAATCCATGCTATTTTTAACGATTTCATTGTGACACTCTCCTGATGGTTTGAAATTCAAACGTTACTGTTTCTATGATAGCAAACATCCGATTAAAAGACAATGACCTCTCAGTGAATATGAAAAAAGATCTAACGATGAACGTTAAATCTTTATCTATTTTATTTATTTTCTTTGTAGAGTTGAGCCGTTCTTTGTTTAATATCTTTATTGCTGATATATTCATCAAACGTTCCTTCATAGGAATAAGAACCTAAATCAGCAACTTCAATCACTTTATTACAAACGGATTGTAATAGGCTATGGTCATGAGATGCAACGACAAGTGCGCCTTTATAATCTTCTAAACCTCTATTCACAGCTTGAATTGCTTCTAAGTCTAAATGGATGGTTGGTGAATCAATTAAAAGTGTATTTGCTTGAGATAACATCAACTTCGAGTACATACATCTCATCTTTTCGCCACCCGATAAGAATCTCACTTCTTTTAAGGGTTGATCGCCACTAAAGAGCATTCTACCTAGAAATCCTCTTAAATAGGATTCTGCAGGTTCTTTAGAATAAGGTCTTAACCATTCGATTAAGTTCATTTGTTTCCCTAAGAAATAATCATCGTTATCTGCAGGAAAATAAGATTTCGTAACGGTTTGTCCCCATTTGATTGTCCCTGTTTCTGGTGTAAGTTCACCTGCAAGGATCTTGAGTAAAGCGGTTTTAGCTAAATCGTTATCTCCAAGTAGTGCTACTTTATCACCACGGTTCATGACAAATGAAACATTCTGAAATAACTTTTTCCCATCTAATGAAACACTTAAATTCTCGACTTCTAACACATCTTTACCTAATTGTTTTTCAATTTCAAAACCAATGAATGGGTATTTACGTGTCGATGGAATGATTTCATCTAATTCAATTTTTTCAAGTGCCTTTTTTCTTGAAGTTGCTTGAGAGGATTTAGAAAGGTTTGCACTGAAACGCGCAATAAATGCTTTTAATTCTTGGATGCGTTCTTCTTTTTTCTTGTTTTTATCAGCCATAAGTCTTTGAACAAGTTGTGAAGATTCCATCCAGAAATCATAGTTTCCCACATACATTCTTGCTTGATTATAATCGATATCAACCATGTGCGTGCATACGTTATTAAGGAAGTGACGGTCATGGGATACGGTAATGACAGTATTTTGATAGTCGACTAAAAAGTTTTCTAACCATCCAATCGCTTCGAAATCTAAGTTATTCGTAGGTTCATCTAAAAGTAGAATATCAGGATTTCCAAACAGTGCTTGAGCTAAAAGAACTTTAACTTTATGTTTGGGTAAAATGTCACTCATCATTTTATAAAACTCAGATTCCGGAACGTTAAGTCCATTTAATAAACGTTCAGCATCAGATTCTGCGTCCCAACCATTAAGTTCAGCAAATTCCGCTTCTAAATGAGAAAGTTCATAACCTTCTTCATCTGTAATCGTTTCTTTGTTATAAATGATTTCTTTAGCTTTCATGATATCAAACAGTTCTTTATGTCCCATAATGACTGTTTCTAGAACTGTAAAATCATCAAAAGCATTTTGATTTTGACTTAATACAGCAAGTCTTTTGTTCTTTTCGATAATGATATCACCAGAACTTGGTTCTTTCTCACCGGAAAGTAGCTTTAAAAATGTGGATTTACCTGCACCATTGGCACCAATCACACCATAACAATTTCCTGGTAGAAATTTTAAATTGACATCCTCAAATAATTTCTTATCCGAGAAAATTAAACTCACATTTGATACTGTAATCATAAACTATTAACCCCTTTACAAACAAAAATGGCCGAGTATGAATCTTATAGGCCATATCACCTCTACCACTTTACCTTAAGTGATATCATTTGTCAATCACAATGTGCACTATATGCACAAAACTTAAGAAAAAATATCCATCTTTATAAGATGGACTATGTTTTAAAGATTTGCTTGATTTTAAATAACAATAAGTTGATTCCTGTGATGATGAGGTGATAAGAAAGTGTGTAAAGTATAAAGTACTCATTTTTCTTAATGATGTAAGTTGAAGCATTTGTAAAAGAGCTGTAATGGTAGGATAAACTTAATGTTTTATCATAAAGTATAACAACGAATAACCATATCAAGATAACACCAATAGAAGTAATATAATAAAATCTAGTGTGATGTTTTTTGATAAGTAGATATAGCGTATAAAAGATCATGAGTATCAGTATTCCCAAAAATGAAAAAGAAAATAGTTGTTCAAACACTAACAAGAACTGACTATCGATGAGTTCTCCATATCGTGATGGATTAAGGATTAGTATCGAATCTTGAATGAACATAGAAATTGATATGAAGAAAAGTATGACAAACCATTTTGAAAACATGATGGAAAGACAGACGATGCTTGAAAATAAAACAACATGCATGAAAAAATATGTGGTGAGTGGTGGTAATATCACAAGCATTAAAAAAGAGATGAGTGAAACCATCATTACCACCGTTATAAATACATGTTTTTTAACATACGATAGAACAAGATGCATTATCTGTTTAGACCGATATTTAACTTTAGAAAACCATGAGACCTCTCCAACCATGAGATCGTTCATAGGGATATGATACATCTTTGATATTCTTTCTAACATATAGATATCTGGAACAGTACGATCATTTTCCCATGAGCTAATTGTTTTATCAGAAACAAATAAAAGATCTGCTAAATCTTTTTGAGTTAACCCGTGTTCTTTACGTATTTTTTTGATCACATCACCAATCATAAGTTCCCACCCATTTTCTTATCCTATTGTCCTTATTATAACAAATAAGTAAGTGATTGATTTGATTTGATTTATCTACATTATGTAGATAGCTAAGAAATGAAAAAAAGAACATTCGCATGCCCTTTTATCATTCATATGTTTAGAGTCTAAACCTTATTCTTTTTCTATTTGTAAAACACAAAGTGTATCATCTAACTGTTTAAAATAAAGATTTTTCTCTTCTTCTAATTGCTTATAAACGGCTTCGATAAGAACTTTATCAAAAGACACATGGCACGTAACCTCATGGTATACAGATTGCTTTAAATCATAAGCAATAAACAATGTGTGTGATTCTTGTATTGATTTAACCTTAGATGTATCTTTTTGAACAAGTGTATAGAAAAAATCATCTTTTTCAACGACACTTAAGAATCCTTCTTTGTCATCAAATTTAAATT
>MIDA01000030.1 GCA_001830045.1 Tenericutes bacterium RIFOXYA12_FULL_35_10
CAAATAAATTTTGATTCATCGACAACTGAAGAAGTTGTATTAGCAATCAAAGATATAAAGACGACGATGATAGATTATATCATCGAAATAAATCAATTGAACAATTAGGTAACTATAGGGGAACATGCATGTTCCCCTATTCTTGAATTTAGGTTATAATATGATTAGGAAGTGGTAAATTGAATGTGTTAATCGTAGAGGACTATAAAAAAATTAATGATTTACTCTATACGTTTGCTTCAAGAGATGGATATACTACATTTCAAACGTATGATGCAGAGACAGCAATTGAAGTATTAGGTAAAGAAAAAATCGATGTTATCTTGTTGGATCTTATGTTGCCTAATATGCAGGGTGAAGCATTTATTTCACAAATAAGATCATTCAGTGATGTTTATATCATTGTTTTATCTGCTAAGATTGATGTTGAAAACAGAGTTGACGTTATATCCATCGGAGCTGATGATTACATGACAAAACCATTTTCTATCGATGAGGTAGTGGCAAAGCTGAAAAATATCCAAAAGAGATTGGTTGTCAATCAACCCACACGTCTATCCTTTAATCACGCTCATTTGACATTGTTACCAATAAGTAGAGAAGTTTATATAGATCACCAATTAATTACTTTAACAAAACATGAATATGAGATCTTATTATTACTCGCAAAGCATCCTAATATTGTTTACACTCGTGATATGATCATTGAAGAATGCTTCGATGATAGTGAGGCATATGATCGTGTAATCGATGTATTCATTAAAAATATAAGAAAAAAGTTAGACAATAAAGAAAGTGGTTTGTCGTATATTAAAACTCATTACGGTATAGGTTATCAGTTTGGTGGTATTAAAGATGAATAGCATTAGGAAATTATTGATTTCCCAAATATTTAAATATATTTTAGCAATTTTTTTGTCAATCATATTCTTGTTAAATATTGCGTTTTACATCTTTTCAAATATTCAGTATCAAAAGGAGATTGAAAGACAGTATGATGCACTAAATATCATGACAGCTCATTTATCTACTGAAGAAAATTATGAAACACTAGAAATATATTTAGAACATTACGCTCACATAAATGATGTTATAATCTATTATAAAGATATGAATCAAAACACGATTTTTTCTAATGATGTTGATCAGATTTTAAGAAACGAAAAAGAAGTTATGTATGAAGGTACACCTGTCGGATATCTTGCAGTGAGTTATCAAAATTCCACATTAGGACGTGAAATCACATACGGATTTATCGGTTTAAATTTCATTTCCATTACACTTTTTATCATAGGTGTTAATGTGTTATTTAGATACTTGAAAAAAGAGAACCAACATATCATTTCAGATTTAGACAATTTGGAAAATCCAAACAAATCAATCAAGTATTTTGAAATAGCAAAACTTCAAAAAAAGCTAATTGAGAGTAGTGAACAAAAAGATAGACAAAAGAAGATTTATGAATCACATATAGGAAGTCTTGCTCACGACATTAAAACCCCATTGTCTGTTATTCAGATATATACTGAGTCGCTCAAAAATAGAAAACTTGAAGTTAATAATGAGATATTGTCTGATTTGCATGAGGAAGCTAAAAAAATTGAAAATATAATTCCAAAGTTTATAAAAGGAAATTACATAGAGCTTCCCTATTTACAGGATATAACACTTTTTATATGTGATTATGTTGAAAGATACAGAGAAATATTTGAAACGAAGAAACTTAATGTTGTTACAAAATTAGAGCCGTTAAGTGTCAAAATATCTGACCTTGATTTAGGAAGATTGATTGAACATCTTTCTTTCAATGCATTTTATTACTCAGATGATGCATCTAATGTTTTTATTGTGACTTCAACAAAGCATCGACAATTAATTGTTGAAGATGAAGGTATTGGTATGAATAAAGAAACTATTGAACATATTTTGGCTGGTCCATATCGTACAGAAAAAGCAATTAAAATGAATGAAAAAGGTAGTGGTATAGGCTATCAAATAATTTTGGATATCATCGATAGAAACAATGCTAAAGTGGAAATAAAAAGTGAAGTGGATAAAGGAACAAAAGTTATTGTTAGCTTTAAATAGTCGTATAGTCTATTCTATTTTGTTTTCGTTTCATTTTATACAATAATTGAAATAGTAGGTTAGTAATTTAATATTCAATTTAAATGCAGTTAATGAGCATTTTTTTTACCCAAAGTAAACAATTTTATAATAAGTGTGTCTACTTTAATGACAGAGGTCCGGATTTTTACTCAATATACATGTAGAAGAAATCTCAGAGAAGATAATTAAAAATAAAATTACATGAAACGAATAAGAATCCTTGTATAAACGGTTCATTTCTACATAAATCAAAATCATACCTTTAGGAAGCCAACTGAGTGGGCTTCTTTTTCTATTTTGTCTTATTTCAATAAGGCAGATCATAAATAATTATCATATTTTTACTCTAGCGGTGTTATAATTAAAACATGAAATTATCTAGGGGGGGAATTATGGATAAAATTAAACTGGTTTTGTTATTAGCTATCAGTTTTTTACTTTTTTCTTGTCAAAAAAAGCAAGACATTGTTCAATTTAAGGGAGATGCAGAAATTACTATTGAAGTATTTCAAGTATATATCGATCCCAGAATTATGATGCCGGATGATTTTACCCTTTCTGCATCAGGAGTTGTCAATACTAGCGTGTTGGGTGTCTATGAAGTTAACTATGAAATTATGGATAATAATGGTGTTCTATACAAAGAAATGAAACGAGTAATCAATGTTGTTGATACAACGTCTCCATCAATAACTCTTAAGGGTGAACCTCTTCTTTATTTTGGACTAGAAAAGTCTCTTTTTAGCCTATTTGAAATTACGGATAATTACTATCCAATCGAAGAATTATCACTTCATTCCAATCTTAATGAAATAGCTTCTGAATATGTAGATGGATTTTATGAAATCACGGTAACCGCCGAAGATCCAAAAGGAAATACTGCAGAATACACGTTTGAATTGGAAATGAAACATGATTTGTTTTATCTGATCGAGTATTTAGATCAGTCAACTGACGACTTTGATATTTATTCATATCGTGGTGATATTTATTTTGAGGAACCAGTATATGATATTAGTTATGGCCATAATTTGTATGGCAATTTGACGGTATCAAAATCCGGGAAATTTAGATATTCTACATATTATTTTTTTGAGGGTGGAATCGCGCTTGTCTATTTAAGGGGTTCATTTGAAAACATGAGAGAAACTTATCTAACAGTAGATATTAAAACCGATAATTCAACGATTTATTCAAGGGTAAGTGTCGAAAGTTTTGATGCTTTGGTTGATTATGGTGAACTACATAGTACCATGTATACATACACATATAACGGTGATTATGATCTGAACCAAGCATTAGAGGTATTTAACGAGTATGCTTTGACTGGTATTAACGAGTTGAAATATTTTTATGAAGAATTATTAGGCTTAAGATTATCCTAAAACCATATTCTGTAATTGATGAGATTTGATTTCAGTAAAACCTATGTTGGCGAGTATCTGAATGTGAGTAATTCATTTTCTTAAAAACACTATGTTTTATGATATAACAATCACATAGTTTTGGATTACATCATTTCTACTTAAATGTAGTTATTTTTGTGGGGTTTTTAAGTTAGCATGTCCATTCACTATACATACAGTCATTGATAGATATTGTAAAAGCAAGATTACAAACTTATTTCACAGATATTTGATACTAATGACGCATTGCTATATGGTGCGATAAAATCATAGAAGTATATGTATAAACTTCAGAAACTGTTTTCGACACCATTTTTTGAATAATTTATTTTTGGAGAAAGGCTATTGAAGTTCAATGGCCTTTTATCTTATTTTAAAGAAAAATGATTGTTTGTTAATATGGTGCAAGGAAAATCATATTATGAACTTCTATGTTCAAAAAGGATGATTCAAATTTCTATTCCAATTTAAAAACTTCGATTACCAACCCTATATAACAAAAAAATCGAAAGATTGAGTATTTTATAAGATTTGTATATAAATTAATAAAAAGCAAAAGGTCTTTTTTGTTAACGTGATACAATATAAGAGTAACAATTCTGTGAGGGGAAAATATGAAGACAATTAAAATTATGACACTAATTTTGCTTAATCTATTTTTACTTTTCGGGTGTTTTTCAACTGAAGAAAATCCAATAGAAATAGATTATGAATCTATTTTAGACACATTTTGGGAGAATTATTTGATTGAAGCGACATACCAAAACATTGAATCGTCCGATATGATTGAAGAAATCAATATTTTGGGATATTACTACTATGTTAAAGATTTGGGTGATGACGCAACAAGATCTTATATTGGAGATGAGGGGATTTTATATAATTTACATGCAATTATCAAGTTCAAAGAAGGATCAAATCTAAAACCACAATACTATAACTATCAATGGATAAGTAGAACGCTCTATGGTCAGCAGTCTTTACAAGAAAGAATAAATCTAGAAATTATAGATGATGGAATTGATTTGACTGAATATATGAGTGTGTTGAAAAGTGATTCTCATAACTTTATTGAAAAATTTAAATCTGAATTAATCGATGATATGACAGAAGAATCAAAACTAGAAACAAAGATATATAATGATACATACATGTATGAACAGATAAATCCCTACTTGTCTAATGTCAATAACATTATTGAGAGGGATAATATCATTTATCTTGTGAAAGAAGATAAAGCCATCGTAGCGAGATATAAAGAATCTGAGGAGTTTAATGAAGTTGTGATTCTTTCTGAGATTGATGGAATACCAGTGACTGAAATTTATCCCAAAGCATTCATGAATATCAAAATTGATGGTTTGATAATTCCAAGCACAATTGAAGTTATTGGTGAAGAAAGTTTTACTTATGCGACATGTATTGGAATCATTTTTGAGGATAATAGCCAACTGAAAGTGATTGGCAGAAGAGCTTTTTACGGTGCAGTATTTTTAGAAATCACGATTCCCATAAGTGTGGAAGAAATAGGAGAATCTGCTTTTGAAGTTACGAGAATCAATCGTATCAGAGTCGAAGCGATAGAGAAGCCGGATGGGTGGAGTGATTACTGGGTTGGGGATGATCAAGTTGTTATATGGGGATACAAAACAGAATGAAAAATGGTTTTGATTCGAATTCTTTAAAAAGGTACTATTAGATTTGTGTACGTAATTATACAAAATATTCAGTCCAGTCCAATATAAAGATGGAAGTAAATCCTTATCATAAACTAAAATACATAGTGGCTCTATAAACGGATAAATGATTATTAGTATATGTATAAGCTTCGAGTTCTCTTTTCGGCATCTTTTTAGAATAACTTATTTTTTGAGAAAGGCTATTGATCTTCAATTGCCTTTTGTTTTTCTTATACATTCGAAATAGACGGATTTAATAACATTTAAAAAATCCAAAACATGAACTTCTAAGAAAAGGGAGGTTAGTCGAAATGGTTTGTCGTTCAAGGATATCAAGGGAATTTACTGTATAGATGCTTAGTATAATGTGTTTCTGAAAGTACCAAATTCCAACCCTTGTGTTACATAAATGACTTAAAAGCATCACAACCTTACGAAGGGCTAAATACATCTTTTTAATTCAATGTTTAATCATCTCAGAATCCCAGTTAGTGGAATATGAGTTTAATATGAATTAGAACGATTTCTTACGTGACTAAAATATTCCAAAAACTATCCTCGAAGTCTTGACGTGACTAGTTTTGTATGATAAGATGATTACGAGGATAAAAATAGAGATAAATTAGTCATGAGGTGATATTGTGAATAAACTCCCCTTTAATATAAATTTGAATGAAGTAGACATTTTAAAAGAGCTCAATACTGCAAATCATCATATAGGTGAGTTAAAAGGCATACTTAGATTACTTCCAAACCCTGGAATCGTTTTGAGTTTAATCAATCTCAGTGAGTCAAAAGACTCATCAGCTATAGAAAATATTATGACGACCTATGATGAAATATTCAAAGAGATTGTCTCAAAAACACCTACTTTTGGAAAACCTAAAGAAGTTATCAACTACAAGCATGCATTAGATCGTGGATTATTAGTCATGAGACAAAAAGGATTTATAAGCACAAATATACTTATAGAAATTCAAAATGTCATCGAGCCGAATAAAGGTGGCATAAGAAAACTGCCTGGAACAGTCATCATTAACGATAAAACCAATGAAATTGTTCACAAACCTCCACAAAATGAAACAGAGATTCGTGAACTCATGCATAATCTTGAGATATTCATCAATCAAAATAATGATTATGACCCACTGATTCAAATGGCTCTAATCCACTTCCAGTTTGAGAGTATTCATCCATTTTATGATGGCAATGGTAGAACAGGCAGAATACTAAATATTCTGTATCTAGTGTTAAAAGAAAAGTTATCTGAACCTATACTCTACTTAAGTAAATACATCATGGAAAACAAGGCACAATATTATGCTCTTTTGAAAAAATGCAATGAAAACATAGATAACATTAAGGATTTTGTTTTGTACATTTTAAAAGGTATATCCGAAACTTCCAATAATACAATTAATCTCATATTAAGAATCAACCAATCGATAGAGTTAACAAAAGAAATGATTAAAAAAAGATTACCAGATATTTATCGTTATGAGATAGTCGAGCATTTGTTTTCTTACATGTATACCAAAAACGAGTTCTTTAGAGAAAACTTGAATATCACTAGAGCAACTGCAACTAAGTATCTAAAGCTTCTAGAAAAAGAAGGTTTCATTGTTTCTGAGCAATTAGGAAAAGAAGTTATATATAAAAATGTGCAATTGCTAAACCTCATTAAGGAATAAAATCATGAATAAATCAGAGAAGAAAATGGGTTATGGGTATTTGTTATTCACACATAACGTTGCTACAGAAACAAATGCCCCCAAATGAGATTTCAGTTTATAATTTATATGTTATAATGAAGTAAATTGCAGTTTGGGGGTATTTATTAAATGAAAAAAGTACTATTCATTACACTTTCATTTATTTTTCTTTTTACTTTATTCGGTTGCAAAGACAAAAATGATGATACAACACCTCCTCAAATCCTATTCAGTTTTGAGGATTTTTATCAAGATTTTTTGATGTATGAAGAACATCTTAATGCGATTGTCCTTCAAAAAGAATCGCCACAAGAAACAAATCAAATTCGTACTCAAACCACTGATTTATCATCACTTGAAGAGTTTTTGGTCACGATAGAACGCGAGGATATTCTAGCTTCACATTATGCAAGCACCTTTGATAAAGTTCATGATGCTTACTACGAACAACTTATAACGACAAGAGATCTTGTCCAGACCATTAAAACAGCTATTTCGGAATCTGAAGACATTGAGCTTAATCATGATTTTATCCCAGAAACATTATCAAATGCTAAGTTTAAATTTGTTAAATCTTCAGGGGGTTACATTCTTATTGATGCGCTTATTGGCTCTGAGCATAGCTATTTAAAATTAAGTCTTCATGATGATCTTTTAGACTATCAACAGTTCAGCTATTATTATGATACTAATCAAGAATCTCTTGGAGAAGATTTTCACCTCAACTACAATTATTTTAAATTCTTAGAAAACAAAGATGCTGTCTACATTTTTCATAATGAAACCAGTTCTTACTTAAGTTACATCAATATTGAATTAGATGAAGAATTTTCAATAGGTGTGGGTTCTGAATTTATCGAATCTGGAGATTCGGGGACTAAAGGATATACAATCTCACGCTTTGATCGACAAACCAATTCACAAGCCTATTTGGATATCGTAAATGATAAAATCGTTAGTGAAACCTACGATATCTTTGATGAATATGGTGGTGTATATCGTTATGATGATCATGATATCACGGATGGTAAGATTCAACTTCAAATCAATTTCGTTACTGCAACAGGATGGGACTATGTTGTTGCCAGTGATGCGAGCAATGAAGAGATTGATGCTGCAACAGGTGTGTTCTTAAATGATGGAACAAAGATTTATGATGAATGGTTTAACTACACATACACACCTACCTATGGTTTTTTAGGCCTTTGGATTGACTTAAGCAGCAAAGAGGATCTCACAGATGAACTGTTTTCTCTTAATCAATTTCAAATGAATCTCGATCATCCAAAAGCAAACCTAGACTTTTTCAATCAAGTCGATTTAGATCATTTTTACGAAATTAAAGAAGAATTCCAAATTGAAAATTTGAATATGTTTGCAGAAGATTTAGATCAAGAACTCTACGAATACATTGATGAAGATATTAGACTTGCCCTAGAAGGAAAAAACAATCCAGATGTACCTTCAGTTCCACTAGGCGATGTGGAACCATATTTGGAAAGAATGGCGTTATTTCAACAACACTTTGAAACTGCTCCAGAATATGTAGCTGAAGGATCTACTTTCCTTAGACTCAAAGATGGTGATGGACTTGTCGTATCGACAACCACTGTCACTGAATCCAGCATTTTTAGCTTAAATGATCTTTATTTTCGCCTTGTTCAACATAGTTCAGGCAAAGAATACAGTTATGATATTGATGGCACAAAAGGAAAAATCGTTATTTTTGAAGCTGAAGGTCCGACTTTAAAGTACCGTGTTGCAAGTGATCAAGCGACCCAAGAAAACTTTATGGCTGCGTATAACGACGTTTTTGGTGAAGAAGAGAAAAATGTCATCAATCGTATTAAACAGATTAATGACACCACATTCGAACTTTATCTATTTGCAGATCATTTTAAGGTGAGTGGTGTTTCCCTAGTCACCTTATATGAACAAATGGGTATTTCTGGATTATCAGGTCAAGAACTGATGATCAAGATTGAGTTTGCCGAAGATTTTAAGAGTTATGATCAAACCATGATCATTTCAGACCTATCAGTTAGCGTAGATGGTCAAAGCTATACGATTGAAACTAAAATTGAGTATTCAATAAGCATTAAAAAGCCCTTGAGATACATTTCACCATTGGATCAATTCTATTATGATTTCTATTTACCTAAGAATATAAATGATGTATTAATCGTTAAAGGACTTCACAATGATCGTTATGTTTTAGATAAAGGAACACAATATCTTCATTTGTGGTTAACTCCGGGTGAGTACTCGGTTGATGTTTATGAAGATTATCTCGATACTAGCGTCACCATTTTTGATGATAAAGGAAATGAACTTGTCAATGAAGATCGATTTACCGTAACAACTGAAGGTCTTATTATCGTTGAAATTACATCTTCAGTCAAGCAAAGCACCGATATCTATGTAAGAGCAAATCCATCGCCAAAATTTGTTGATTTCTATTTTGATGATGTGGATGGTACGCTCATAGAATCGGTAGATCCTGATGGCTACACATTTTATTACATTCATATTTCATCAGCAAGTCAAGACCGAATTCTCATTTTGGATCCTTACTTTTTGGATGATGTGTTAGAATTTGAAAGTATGTCCATAGAATATAATCTTGAAGCATATAATATATTTGAATATTGCGATATCTATCCTAAAAGAGAAGATCAAAAAACATGTTATTTCTATCTGCCTAAAGATGTGGATATTGTTATGGAGTTGGATGCTAGTTATAGTGGTGAATTTGGAATTTCATATGTGTATTTGGATATCCCCTCTGAAACAGTTTTCGAAAGCTATATATGGAGTGATTTAGAAACAACCCCAATGATACTCTTAACTTCTGATCAACAGGAAACGCTTGTATCTTTTACAATTACTGAAGCGGGTTATTATGAACTTTCAATGAGTTATGAATATTTTGCACACTCATACCAGGATGCTACACTCTATGACCAAAGCGGAAACGTCCTCTCAGAGGATTGGGATCATCAAGTTTATTTCGATGTGGGTGAATATACCATAAATATCCATATCACCAATGAATTTGGGGAAGTAAATGTATTGTGTATTGCAAAAATGATCTTTCATGATTAAACTTTGGGTTATCTTTTTTAATGACAGTTATTAAATATTTTGCTGTAGTAAAAAAGGTCATTGGATTTCAATGGCCTTTTATTTTTTAATTATTCAATATGACTATCCTTATGCTAACCTTGGTTGCTGACTCAATTTTAATAAACCGATCATTACTCCTAAAATTGAAAGACCTGCAGCAATAATTAGTCCTATGCCATATGTCCATTCAACATCAATTTCATTCACGTTACCTAAAATGGTGACGGTTACTGTTGTAAACTCTGGAATCAATAAAATAAGTATTGCAGAGACGACAAATAGAATCGTTGAGATCAGGTACCCCTTTTTTAAATATAAAGGAATAAGTCCGCCAATGAGTGGTAAAACAAATGCTAATAAAACGAGAGGATTAAATGCGATCTCACCACTCGCCCATGGACCAAGGTTTGCAAATTCGTTTCCAAAAGCAACTTCTAATCCTGTAAATGATGAATCAGAATCCTTAAGCACTAAAACAGTAAGCATAATCATCAATGATGCGAGAAGACCAACAAAAGCATTGATGATTTTTAAATCATACTTTTGAATTTTTTTCATCACTTATCGTCTTGATAATGAATTAAAGACTGCAATTAAGAGTGCAGCTCCTCCAACAGAAACGAGTAATCCCGTTAAAGTAAAAGCATTCACATTACCAAATCCTAAGATATCCATTAACCACATACCAAGTGCTGAACCGACAAGACCAAAGACGATATTAGCAATAAGTCCCATACGATGATTCTTCTTCATAACGATGCTTGCTAGCCAACCAACGAGAGCACCAAATAATAACCACAGTAAAATATACATTATTTATTCCTCCTATATAACCCTAAGGTTTTGTCACAACAGTAGCATCTAATGAAACGCTTGTCTGTGCATAAATCATTCCTGTAAGCGATGATCCTGTATTCATTGATACATTTGTCATCGATAAAATAATCCCTTGAAAATCTGCACCAACGCCAATGGCGATGGTATCTGCAACAACCCAATAAATATGTTCAGGTAATACACCACCTGTTAAAGTGATTTGTGTGTTTGCAGCCATGGTGAGTGTTCCTGCGATTTGAAAGATAAATACATCGGTTGAACTACCATTTAACGTGAAATCGGTATTGATTAAAACATCATTGCTCCACATATAAACACCACTTGTTAATGTTTTTCCACTGAGATCACCGGTATAAAGCTCCGTATAATCTGCAGTTCTACTTGCACCATCTTGATAAGCAGTTAATACATCAGCTATGGCAGATGTTAATAAAGCTGGTGTTCCCACTTGATAATCAGATGCATAGATATGACCTGTAACAAGCGATGATGTTGAGAATGTGTTTCCACTATCCATAATTAAACCAAAACCTGTTATGTATGATGCTGATACAGGGCTGACACCGATATCACCGATAACGGAAGTTGCTCCAGTAGCGGAAATACCTGTTTTAGATAGGATAGCAAATGCTTCTGCAGTACCTAAGTTAATGTCTAGAACAACTTTAGTTCCGTTTTGTTTTTTTAAGTTAAAAGCATTCGTTGCTAAAGCAAGTTCGTTGACAGCATCTGATACTTCATTATCAGTCAACGGTGTTTCAGATAATGTTGTTTGTGCTAAGGTAATGGCTTGTTGATATGTTGTTTGATCAGCTAAAAGCACCCATGAAACTGAAGAGACATATTGATCAGCTGAAGTACCTACCATTGTTTCATTCATATTTTGGTTTGCATCTGCAATTGCATCAGCAAGTGGCGCTGTATTGTCAGTGACTTGATTGCTAATGGTAATCACTAATTCTGCACTGATCGCTTTTGCACTTTGAGATACAGTCTTAACCGTAACCGTGCCATTCATAACAGCGGATAGTAAACCACTTTGATTGATAATAGCAGATCCTGTTCCATCAGTGACAGACCAGGTGATACTTTTATCGCTTGCATCAGCAGGTGTGATTGTAGCTGATAACTGCAAAGTACCTGCATGTGTTGTGATAGTTGTGAGTGCACCAGCACTTTGTAATGTAATGCCTGTGACTGACACCACCTCACCTTCATTTGTCTTACATCCTGCAATTGTAAATAACAATCCAACAGAAAGTATGATAATCATGATTTTTAATATTCTCATTTTTTTAAATTTCTCCTTTTAAACGTACATGGTTTGATACGCATGTTCTTGTCCACTTTCACTCTACCATGCTAAGTGCCAATTAAAACATTCATAGGTAATATGTTTTAAATCACTTAATTGGGTTTATTAAGTATGATGAGTTTGGAAAAAAGTATCATTGCTCTTTAGTCTTGTGAATGTGTATCAAAAGTGATACAATATAACTGAGGTGATGATGATGAGAAACGATGTTATTCATGTAAGAGTATCTGATGAACTTAAAGCGAATGTTGAATCCATTTTAAGTGATTTAGGTATTACTTTGTCTTATGCAGTCAATATGTATTTAAAGCAAATAGAAGCCAAAAGAGGGATTCCGTTTGATGTTGTTTTGCCAAGTCAGGAAAAATCAAGAGAAGTTGAGATGCTCGCTAAGGCTATTAATCTAACTGGGGGAAAAGAAGTATCTTCGTACGCAAATCGAATACTAAGTTTATACGCTCAAGAAATAATTGATTATGAAACAGCAGTATTTGCACTCGGAAGGAACTTGTAATGAAAGATCCATACATTTGTCAGGACTCTGATGTATTAATCAATAAAGCTAACATAAGGGATAAAGATAAACTTGACGAGTATGAGAATCGTATGACAAATCTTGCTTTGATTTCATTGATCAAAGATTCCTTCAAACTTCATACATCACAAGATGTCTTTAAAATCCACCTGATCTTGTTTGAAAATGTCTATGAATGGGCAGGGAAACCAAGACATATTGATATTTATAAAGATGAACCGATCATCAACAATATGAGCGTTGAGTACACAAAATACAAAAAAATCATCGAAAAAATGAATAACATAGATCATAAATATTTCAATCAAGATTGGGAATATTTGAAAAAAGAAGACTTCATTTATTTATTTACAAGATTGATAACCGATATTTGGAAAGTGCATCCATTTAGAGAAGGAAACACGAGAACAGTATCAATATTTGCTTTTCTATTCTTAAAGCAATATGGTTATGACTTCAATGCAGAATTAATAAGTCGTCACGCAAAGTATTTTAGAAATGCACTTGTGATGGCTTCATTGGGTCAATATGCAGAATATCAATATTTACAAAATATATTGATTGATGCCGTATCAAACAAAGTAGATTTAGATAGAAAAGATAGTTACGATAGAATTAAAGATTATCATATGGATCAATATAAGTATGCTTATCATAAGGCAAAGTGATAGACATATATGTATAAACTTCAAGTCTTTTTTTCAGCACCACTTTTTGAATAATTTATTTTTTGAAAAAGGCTATTGATGTTTAATGGTCTTTTGTTTTTCTTACATTAGGAAATAATTATTTTTTAGTATCATGAAAGACAATATAAGGCATCAACTTTAATGATATAAGGAGATGTTTTGACTTTTAAATCCATCTATGTCCTTTTATGATTTTCATCTTTTATTATGAATGAAAGGAAGAAAGAATTTGATAAAACCTTGATAATCTCCAGAAAATGTTATAAAATAAAATTAAGTGGAGGAAATAATATGATTGTGACGACTTTATATCTTAAAGAAAAATACAAAGACTATACGGATATTAATGGCAAGATTAAAAGAGATGTAGAAAATGGCATCTTATTTCCACTTGTGAGAGGTATCTATGAGACAAATAGTGAAACGGATGGATTCTTACTATCCTCATACATTTATGGACCTTCATATCTATCTTTCGAATATGCTCTCTCATACCACAATATGATTCCAGAAAGAGTCATGATGTATACGAATGCAACCTTTAACAAAAGAAAGAGCAAGTTATATAAAAATCACTTCGGGATTTTTGCATATCGGGATGTACCTAAAGATGTATTCCCATTTTTTGTGCAAGTTTTCGAACAAGATTCATATGCCTACTTTATGGCAAGTGCTGAAAAAGCTTTATGCGATTTACTTTATATTAAGAAACCTGTAAAAAGTATGAAAGAATTGAAGGTTTTACTTTTTGAAGATCTTAGAATAAATAGAGAAACATTTAATGAACTTAACTTTAATGACATTAAGTTCTTATCGAGTAAATACGTTTCAAACAATATAAAGTATCTACAAAAGTATATTGAAAGCGAGTATAGAAAATGACAATCATTCAACAAATGATCAACAAATATGATCCAAAAACAATAGAAGATAAAAAAAGCGCGATGAAAGAAGTATTACAAGAAGTAGTTTTGGCTGGCCTTTCTAAAACCGATTTTTTTACATATGCTGCTTTCTATGGTGGAACAGCGTTAAGAATATTTTATGGTATGGATAGATTTAGTGAGGATCTTGATTTCTCATTACTTGTTAGTGACGAAACTTTTGATATCAGTAAGTATTTAAAACCGATAAGTGAAACGATGAACTCACTTGGACTTCATTTTGAGGTATCAAAAAAAGAGAAGTCAAATGAATCAACCATTGATTCAGCATTTATTAAAGGAAATACTAAAGAGACATTTATAACTATTTACCCCAATTCAACAGGTTCTGCTCAAATCATTCATAATGAAAAAATCATTATTAAATTCGAAATTGATGTAAATCCACCAAAATATGCGAATACAGAAATTAAGTATCGCTTGTTGCCGTTCCCATACCAAGTTAGAATCTATGATAAGAGTTCATTATTTGCTGGTAAAATTCATGCTGTTATTGCAAGAAGTTGGAAAAACCGTGTAAAAGGTAGGGATTTATACGACTATATCTATTATCTTAGTTTAGATACTAAAGTGAATTTGAAACATTTAGAAGCAAGACTAAAACAAACGAAATCTATTGAAAGTGATACTATATTAACTAAAGAAATACTCATTGAATTACTAGAAAAAAGATTTAGTCAAATTGATTTTGATATTGCAAAATCAGATGTAAGACCCTTTATAAAAGACCAAGATAACTTAGATATTTGGAATAGTGATTTCTTTAAATCAATTACACAAGGTATTAAAATCGATTAATGGGACAGTTGTTATCCACTTTAGAATCATAAAAGCTCTTCTTATCTATGCACTTACTAGAAATTTATAGAATCAAAAAAAATAAACCCTACATGGTCTATATGCATGTGCATAACCAGGTAGGGTTTTGATTTTAATAATTGTTATTCAGTACTAATTTCACCTGGATATGTAATAATACCCCCGGAAATATTGCTTACTTTGTAACCTTGCGCATCTAAATATCTTGCGACCATGAATGATCTTGATCCTGTGAGACAAATAATATAATAGTGTTCGTCTTTATTAATCAAGTTGATGTACTTTAAGAAGTTTGATGTTGGCATATTGATTGAACCTGGAATATGACCTTCTTCAAATTCATAAATTTCACGGCAATCAATGATTTTCGCATCATTAGCTTTTACTCTTTCAAGTAGTTCTTTTGTATCTACATTCTTAAACATGTGCGTTCTCCTTTAGCATTTTAGAAATATAATTATAACCGCCGTCTAGATTATAAACATCATAGCCTTGGCTTTTTAAGTATTGTTCAGCATTATAACCATGGATACCTGTATCACAGAATACAATGACTTTCTTATCCTTAGGAATCATCATATACATATCAGTGATTTGATCTAGTGGAACATTGATTGCATTAGGTAGTGTTCCTTGTGCCATACTTTCAAACATCGATCTCACATCGATAAAGACATACGTATCATCATTAAGTTTGGTTAATGCATCACGCCATTGGATGGATTTGGTAATGCCTTGTTGTTTATTGAAAGCGACATAACCAACCATATTGATAATGTCTTTTGCACTTCCAAATGGAGGTGCATACGTGAATTCTAGTTCTTGTAAGAAAGTTACCTTCATTTTAGCTTTTATAGCGGTTGCGATAATATCAATACGTTTATCGACACCTTTTTGACCGACAGCTTGTGCGCCTAAAATAAGTTCTGTATCTTTGTCGTAAATCACTTTTAAATAAATAGAAGTCGCATTTGGATAATAACTTGCGTGATCGTTTGCTGTTAAGTGAATGACTTCAATGTTTTTACCCACGAGTTGTTTTTCATTCAGTCCTGTTGCAGCCAAAGATAAATCAAACACTTTAACAATGGATGTTCCAAGCGAGCCTTGATTCTTTACTGGTAAACCACTTAAGATATCTGCAAGTTGTCTACCTTGTCTATTTGCTGGTGAAGCGAGTGGAATTAAAGTCTCTTGATTTGATATTTGGTTTGTGACTAAAATAGCATCACCAATGGCGTAGATATCTTTGATTGTTGTTTGATAGTCTGAACCTACTTTAATACCACCTCGGATGCCTGTTTCAGCTCCGATTTGCGTTGCTAAGATTGAATCCGGTAATACCCCAACAGCCATGATGATCATATCTGTATCAAATGAATCATGTGATGCTAGTATGACATGGTTGTTTTGAATTTCTTTGATTTCATTACCTACAAACACATGAATACCTTTAGATTTTAATTCTTCGTGAATGAAGATACCCATTTCAGGATCTACGATGGGTAAGACTTCACTTGCTTTTTCGATGATGGTTACATCAAGTCCCTTAAGTTTTAAATTTTCAGCAACTTCTAAACCAATATAACCTGCACCTATGACAGTCGCGTGTTTTGGCTTAGATTCTTTGATAAAATGCATGATTTTATCTAAATCAGGAATGTTTCTTAGTGTAAATATAGGAAGTTCATGTGTTCCACTGATGGGAAAAACTATAGGTTTAGCCCCTGTTGAAAGTACTAATTGATCGTAGGATTCATAAGATGTTAAGCCATCATGTACGTATGTTACTTGTTTATTAACGGAGTCAATTGCAACAACTTCTGAGTTTGAACGAATGTCTAAACGAAATCGTTCTTTCAGTAAGGATTCTCTAACGACAAGTAAACCACTTCTGGTTGATATCTCACCAGAAATATGATAAGGTAGCCCACAGTTTGCAAATGAAACATAAGGTCCTTTTTCGAAAATAATAATGTCATCATGTTGATTTAATCGTCTGTATCTGGTAGCAAAACTCATGCCACCAGCAACACCGCCGATGACGATGACTTTCTTTTTTTGATAGTTCATTTTTTATCACCCAAAATATTATATCGTTTATGACCTGTTATTTCAATCATAAAACTTAAAAAAATGAATAAAGTAAATAAAAAAACATAAAATCTAAATATAAAAGGTTTGTTATGGTATAGCAATATCCTAACTTCACACATGAACTCATACTCTTTTTTAGTGTTTGCTTGCATTCAACAAAAAAATACATTAATAAATCTTTAAAGCAAAAATATTTTTCTTGTGCTATAATGCTAATCAGTTGAACGCAAGGAGATTATCATGAAGATATCATTTAAGAAAACATTGATTTATATTATCGGATTAATTGTTATATCACTTGGAGCAAACATCTTACTCAGAAGTAGACTTGGTGCAGGTGCTTGGGATACGGTATCGAGTAATTTAAGTCAGTGGTTACATATTACACTTGGAACAGCGACCGCGATTGTATATTCAGTTGTTTTAGGTTTTGTTGTATTAAGTCGAAAGAATTATGGATATCTTTTCATCATTGGACCAATACTCGTTTTATCTTTCTTTTTTGATTTCTGGGATTTGATCATCTTTAAAGATCTTTTTATTGAGTTATTTTATCTACGTGCAATCCTTTATGTTGTTGGTGGTTATTTACTCAGTTTAGGTTTAGCATTAACAATTTTAAGTTTATATCCAGCCATGGTGTTTGAAGAGTTAACCTATACCATGATGAATCTTTTGAAGGTTAAAAAGTTCTTCAGTATGCGCATCATGATTGAAGTATTCGCGATATTGCTTGCGACTGGTTTCGGCTTTCTTGCAGGTATAGGTTTTGGTGCGGTGAATATGGGTAGCTTTCTACTTGCGCTTATTCTCGGTCCAATGATTTCAATGAACCTTTATCTCTTTAGAAAGTTATATTATTTCAAATCCATGTCTTAACATATGAATCACGGGTGACCGTGATTTATTTTTTTTAGTAATTCATGCTACAATAAAATCAAACGTTTCTCGAGGTGAATGATGCAAACATTATATAAATTGTTGCTCGTTGATGATGAGGATGAGGTGCGTGGCAGAATCTCATCACTGATTGATCAAAATAGTGGATTTGTCGTTGTTGGTAAAGCTGGTAATGGACATGACGCTTATGAACTGGTTGAAGAGTTAAAACCTGATGTTGTTTTAACCGATATTAAAATGCCATTTATTGATGGTATTGAACTCGCACGTATGCTTAAACGCGACTTCCCAACCGTCAAGGTTGCTTTTATCTCTGGCTATGATGAATTTAAATATGCACAAGAAGCAATTAAACTGAATGTCGTCAGTTATTTGATGAAGCCTTTAACATCTCAAGACATCAATTCGTTTCTACAATCCTTAAAGTTAAAGCTAGATGATGAATACTCTCGAAAATTTAATGATGATGTTGCGCTTAAAAACTATAAAGATAGTCTTCCTCTTTTAATCGATCATACCATTAGTTCTGTATTGATTTCAAAAGACCAAACAAAAGACAATCTTCAACGTTTAAAACAATATGGTCTTGATACGGAAAAAGGAAAGTATCTTTCGTGTTTACTTGAGATTGATTCATCAAAGAGTATTGATGAACTTATGTCACTAGAAAAGATTAAAGTTCTTTTGAGCGAACTTTTTCAAAGTTATTATAAAGATTATCAATTTAAATACTTTTTATCCATTCAAAATGGTATTTTAATGATCATCAAGGAACATGATCAACCACTGGTTAAAACGGTTGATGGTTTTTTATATGAATTAGTTCAAACCGCAGATCAGTATATGGATATTCGCGTACGTATTGGTATATCAAATCTGTTCTTTGAGTTTGATCAACTTCAAAAATCTTACCAGGAAGCCAAAGAAGCGATTCGTTATGGTAAGTTTTTAAATACAGGAAGAATTGTTTATATCAATGAAGTCGAGCATAAACAAACAGAACGTATCGCATTTGATCTTGAAGAAATTAAATCGATTGAAAATACCATTAAATTTGGAACAACTCAAGAAATTCATATCTTATTAGAACATAAAAAAATGGAAATTAAACATCATGAAAAGATGATCTCGAGCGATTTCTTTTTGATTGGCCTTGCTAATCTGATGATTGACTTTGCACAATCCATCAACATTGATTTATCAACCGTTGTTAAAGAAAATTTATTACAAAAATTGTTATCATTTTCGACACTTGATGAAATCTTTGATTGGACAGAGCATGTTCTACTTGAGCTAAGAGGTATTTTAATTCAATCATCATTATCTAGAACAGAACGTATTTTAGATGAGGTCATTAAGTATGTTGAGCAAAACTTTGCAGATCCCTATCTATCGCTTAATATGGTGTGTGATCAATTTGATATTTCCATATCTTATTTAAGTATGCTACTTAAAAAGGAGAAGAATGTCACATTTAATAAATATGTCATCGAAGTTAGAATGGAGCATGCAAAAAATCTGCTAAAACAATCACCTCTCAAGATTGTTGATGTAGCTAACCAATGTGGCTACAATGAAGTTTATTATTTCAGTCACAGTTTTAAAAAGTATACAGGCTATTCACCCAAACAATATCGGGAGGCTATCCATGTTTAAAAAGTTATCGATAAGCCAAGCGGTTGTTGTTGTCTTAATGGGGATGGTTATTGCTGTTTTATTAGTTACAGGTATTTCACAGCGTGTTATTTTTGATAGCACGACGGAAGATGTGATTCAATCATCATCGCGTGAAATCAATAAGCAAGTCATCATGAACTATGAAAACTATATCAACGAAGTGATTAATACCGCTAACTATTTATCAACACAGACCATTGAGTTATCAGAAGATGGTCGTTTTGTTGATCTTAATAGCATGTATGAGCAGGCTGCAAAACTTTCAGAAGATATGGTTTCGATCATTTTATTTAGTGCAGAAGGTGATGTCATATTGACTGCAACAGAAGAAGCTGTTGTGAGTGATGTGATGAGTTTTGATTGGTTTACATCTGCCTTTAATAATCCAGAAATTTTTCATTTTTCAACACCACATCAACAAGTGATTTTTGGTTCAAGTATTTATACTGAAGTGATTACGGTGACTAAAAAAGTACAATTTTATGACCAAGGACTACTTCAACATGGTGTTTTGATGATTGATTTAATTACCGTGAACTTAATTGAACTCGCATTAAAGACCAATCTTGGTGAAAATGGTCATATTTTAATTTTAAATGATCAATCTGAATTTGTGTATGCATCTAATCCAGAGTGCACGGATGAGACATGTGAATCAAAGATTTACGTGGATAACATTATTTTAGGTGGGGATTCAGTTAAACTTGGTGAAGATTATATGTATGTAAACATCAACACCTTAAAGAACACACGTTGGAGAATTGCAACCTTCATTAATATTAATAATTTGTATGAAGCTAAGCAGCAAGCAACTTTTTTCTCAACCTTTATTTTAGGGGTTTCGTTGATCTTAAGCCTAGGTTTATCGATTTATTTATCACAACGTATTTCAAATCCGCTTAATAAGCTTAAAAATCATATGCAGGCAATTGAACAAGGTGAGCAGATGAGTGAGATTGAGATTTCTGGTCAAAAAGAAGTTGTCGCATTAACGAAGACGTTTAATCATATGGTTGTTGAGATTAAACAACTCATGCAAAATATCGTTGTTGAACAAAAAGAAAAGAGAAAATCAGAGTTTCAAGCGCTTCAAACTCAAATTCACCCTCATTTCTTATACAACACACTTGATTCGATTGTATGGCTTGCTGAAAACAACATGAATAAAGAAGTTGTAGAGATGGTGATTGCACTTTCAAGGTTTTTTAGAATCAGTATCTCGAGAGGTAAAAATGTCATTTCAGTTAAAGATGAACTGGAACATGCACAACATTATTTACTGATTCAAAAAATCAGATACAATAAGAAATTTGATTATAAATTAGACATTAATCCAAAAATCTATGAATATACGATTGTTAAGTTGGTGTTACAGCCCATCATAGAAAATGCAATCTATCATGGGATCAACTCTGAATATGAACAAGGTATGATCTTAATTAAAGCATACCCTCAAAAGAAAAATCTTATTTTTGAAATTGAAAATAATGGTTATGGCATTACGCCAGAAAGAATTGCAGAACTAACGAATCAAATGAAAAAAGAAGGTCAAGCACAAAGTGTTGGTTTAAGAAACGTTTACCAGCGTATTAAACTCTATTATGGTAAAGAAGCAGATATTATTATAACCAGTGAACTTGATGAAATGACCAACATTAAAATTATCATTCCCATGAGAAAGGAAGAAGTCGATGAAAAGAATAGCTAAACTCATTTTAAGTCTCATCATGACAATCTTCCTCATGTCATGTCAAACCAATCAATCCAAGGTCTATGTGTTTATCTACGACATGAATGACCCCTTTATTTCAGCCTTGTCAGATCACATCACAACTATTGGTGAAAACTATTACCCCATTCAAACACATGATGCTAAAAACTCGCAAATCATTCAAAATGAGGAAATAGAACGTGTGCTAGAATTAAAACCGAAATTGTTGATTATCAATCCAGTAGATCGATTAGGAGCATATCCGATTATTCGTAAAGCGAAAAGCATGGACATACCGATTATTTTTATTAACCGCGAACCGCTAGAAGTCGATTTGGATTTATATGACCAAGCATATTATGTTGGCGCGAAAGCTGAACAATCAGGCATTTTGCAAGCAGAAATCGTTTCTGATCTTTTTGGAAATCAACCGTCAAACTTAAATAAATATGATTTAAATGATGATGGCATCATTCAAACACTGATCTTTAAAGGAGAACAGGGGCATCAAGATGCGGAACTTAGAACTGAGTTTATTATATCGACATTAACCGATGACAATTTTCAAATTGAAATCTTAAAAACAAATGTATCCAATTGGAATCAAGATATTGCCTACCGTGATGCACTCGATCTACTTCCACAATATCAAGATCAGTTTGAGCTCATTATTTCGAATAACGATGCCATGGCCATCGGTGTGATTCGTGCGATGATTGAACTATCGATGTTTGTTGATACAAATAGTGATGGTTATGTAGATAAAGAGAATGAACCATGGTATCCCGTGATTGGTATTGATGGTATAGATGAAGCTGTTGAATGGATTCAAACAGGGCATTTATACGCAACCGTACTCAATGATGCATCAAATCAGGCATATGCAACGATTGCTTTAGCACGTGTTATTTTAGAAGGAATAGATCCAGAAACAGTGGATATTGAGATTGTTGATGACCATTATGTATGGGTGGACTACAGAAAGTATAGTTTAGCCACATAAAATCATCAAATCATAAGATTTTATAAAGGATATGATAAGATTTTACATTTTTTTAGTCTCTTTTACGTGTTAAAATGAAAGCGCTTTATAAAAACGAAAGGGAGAAAAAAATGAAAAAAGTTTTATTATTCGTAGCAGTTCTTTTAATTGGATTCGGTTTTGCTGCATGTAAAGAAGATGATGGCAAAATTGTAATCGGTGCTAACATTTATACCTATGGAGACAACTTCATGAATGGTGTTGTTCGTCCAGAGTTAGAACGTTATGCAACAGAAAAAGGCATTACACTTGATATCGTTGACTCAGAAAACGACCAAGCTAAGTTAAACGACCAAGTAGACGTGTTTATTTCTAAAGGTGTTGATGCGCTTGCGATTAATCTTGTTGACCCAGCAGCAGCTTCAACGATTATTAACAAAGCTAAGGCAGCTAATATTCCACTGATTCTATTCAACAAAGAAGCAACTGAAGCTGGCGTTATGGCAACTTATGACAAAGTTTGGTACGTTGGTACTGACTCAGCAGAAGCTGGTGTTATTCAAGGCGAAATGATGGTTGCTGACTGGAATGCTAACAAAGCAACTTGGGATAAGAATGGCGATAACAAAGTTCAATATGTTCTATTAAAGGGCGAACCAGGACATCCTGATGCTGAAGCTCGTACAATTGAATCAGTTAAAGCATTTACTGATGCAGGTATCGTTGTTGAACAATTAGCAATTCAAGCTTCTACAACTTGGAATACTGGTGAAGCACAAGCGACAATGCAATCTTGGTTATCAAATGCAACATTTGGTGATAACATTGAATTAGTTATTTCTAACAATGATGGTATGGCATTTGGTGCATATGCAGCAATGGAAGAAGCAAATATTTTCTTACCACTTTATGGTGTTGATGCATTAACTGAAGCATTAACGATGATTGGTGCTGATGAAATGAATGGTACTGTTCTTAATGACGGTGTTAACCAAGCACGCGCTACACTTGATTTAGCAATTAATGCTGCTCAAGGTAAAGATGTGACTGAAGGAACTGATTGGGTCGTTAAATCAGATGGTACTAAAGCAGTTCGCGTTGCTTACGTTGCAGTTACAAAAGCAAACTATCAAGACTTCTTAAGCTAAGCGAGTTTATAAATTTTAAAATCATAAGCAGATGGAAGTACGAAAGCGTACTTCCATCATCTTGCTTATTTTTTATTGAAATGAGGTGTGAGTCATGGATGAACAATATCTATTATCGATCAAAAATGTAACCAAAGCATTTTCAGGCATTACCGTATTGAATAAAGTCAGTTTAAATATTCGCAAAGGCTCTATCCATGCGCTAATGGGTGAAAATGGTGCCGGTAAATCCACCTTGATGAAATGCTTATTTGGGATTTATATTCAAGATGAAGGTGAGTTTTTCTTAAATGGTGAACAATTTAACTTTCAAGACCCAAAGCATGCATTAGAAAACGGGATTTCGATGGTCCATCAGGAATTAAACCAAGTGTTACAACGTAATGTATCTGATAACATTTGGTTAGGACGATATCCAAAAAAACGTGGATTTATTGATGAGAGAAAGATGCAAGAAGATACAATTAAATTGTTTCATTCTTTAAACATTGATGTAGATTTCAGAAAAAAGATGTCAGATTTAAGTGTTTCACAACGACAGATGGTTGAGATTGCTAAAGCAGTTTCTTATAATGCAAAAGTGATCGTTCTTGATGAACCTACATCATCACTCACAGAAAATGAAGTAGATAAACTTTTTGAAATCTTAAGAACCTTAAGAAATCAAGGTGTTGGAATTATCTACATCTCTCATAAAATGGAAGAAATTTTTACAATCAGTGATGAAGTTACTGTTTTAAGAGATGGTGGCCTTGTAGGTACAAACTTCACAAAAGATCTTGATATGGATAAGATCATTAAAATGATGGTTGGGAGAACTCTCAATCAGAGATTTCCTGAAATGCCACCATGCAATGGTGATGTCTATTTGGAAGTTAAAAATTTATCCACTGAGTACGCACCTAAAGTACATGATGTCAGTTTGACGCTTCGTAAAGGTGAGATTTTAGGAATTGGTGGCCTTGTTGGAGCTAGAAGAACAGAACTTGTTGAAGCAATCTTTGGTGCTCGAACAAAAGCTTCTGGAGAAATCTTACTTGAGGGTAAACAATTAACGATTAATCATCCTGGAGACGCGATTAAATATGGGATGGCACTCATCACAGAAGAAAGACGTGTTACCGGTCTTTATGCGACGAATACCATTCGTTTTAATACAACGATTGCAAATATTGCATCGTATAAAAACAAACTGGGTCTTCTTTCAGAAGCCCGCATGATTGTAGATACCGATACACAAATAAAAAACATGCGTGTTAAGACACCTAATCAATTAGAACTCATTCGTGCATTAAGTGGTGGTAATCAACAAAAAGTTATTATTGGTAGATGGTTATTGACAAATCCTAATATCTTACTTATGGATGAACCTACAAGAGGAATTGACGTGGGTGCAAAATTTGAGATTTACCAATTGATGATCAAACTGATCAATGATGGAAAATCCATTATCATGGTTTCATCTGAAATGCCAGAACTACTTGGCGTTTCTCACAGAATTGCAGTCATGAGTAATGGTAGATTAGCGGGTATCGTCAATTCGAATGAAACAACCCAAGAAGACATCTTTAGATTGTCTGCGCGGTATTTATAGGAGGTCAATGTGAGAGAAAAAGCTTTAGCCCAACAAAACAAAGTCAAGAAAGTGTTACTCTTAGCGTATTACTATACACTAGGTATGCTGTTCTTGGGCTTAAAATATGTATTTGGTTATATGACAAAAGGAATGACGCAACTATTTAGAGGGTATGGTAAGTTTTTAAACCTCTTTTCGTCGAAAAAAGATGAATCGATGATGCAAGCTGAAGAAGAAATTAAGTTAAAATGGACTCAAAAGATTGCACATCAAATCAGATTAAAGCATCAGCAACGTGTGGATAAATATCTTCATTGGACAGATAAAAATACAGGAACATTCTTAGTGAACAATGCGATTTATTTTGTGATCTTAGGTTTTATCCTTTATGTCATCATAAGTGAACCTAGTTTCTTAAGTGTTGTCGTGTTTACAAACATTTTAACGCAGTCATCTGTTCGACTTATCTTAGCCTTTGGTGTTGGTGGGATTATCATTTTACAAGGAACAGACTTATCTCTTGGCAGAAGTGTTGGATTTGCAGCGATCATTTCAGCATCACTCTTACAGCTAAAAGATTATCCATTTAAGTTCTACCCAGAACTTGGAGAGTTACCTTTAATTGTTCCTTTGTTGATTGCAATGGCAGTGAGTGCTTTATTTAGTGCTCTTAATGGTTTTGTGGTTTCTGTATTTAAGATCCATCCATTCCTTGCTACCCTAGGTACGAGCGTTGCACTTTATGGAATACTTTCTATGTATTTTGCAAGTGGTGCACAAGGTGCACAACCTATTGGAAGTTTCGACCCCAGATATACGCAGTTTGTTGTGGGAAGAATTAATATTTTTGGATTTGAAATGCCTAAATTGATCATTTATGCAACGGTTGTAACGATCTTTATGTGGATCATGTGGAATAAGACAACCTTTGGTAAAAATATGTATGCAGTTGGTGGAAACCCTGAAGCAGCTAAAATTTCAGGTGTGAGCATTGTTAAAACGACGATCATGGTTTACGTACTTGCGGGTTTACTTTATGGTATGGGCGGTTTCTTAGAAGCAGCACGTATCGGTAGTGCAAGTAATGGTACCGGTGTTAACTATGAACTTGATGCGATTGCTGCTGCAGTTGTTGGTGGGATTTCATTTTCAGGTGGTATCGGTAAGATCAGTGGTGCTATCACTGGTGTCTTAATGTTTACGATCATTACCTATGGTATGAACTTCTTAGGTATGGATGTATTCTATCAATACATTATTAAAGGTACGATCATTGTTGTTGCAGTCGCTCTTGACGTTAGAAAATATATCATTAAACGATAAATCGTATCTCCTCTCTTGAAAACACACCTTATATCCCCATGGGTGTGTTTTCTTTTTTTGTGTGTAGATGATGACTTTATAGCCTTTTTTCATATAACCCTCGTTATCAAAAGGTGTTAAAAAAAACTCATTTATTATTCTAGATATGTTATGTATTATCACACGTCATCAGAATCATATAAAAAGTGTATATATAAGATAAAACATGATGAATAAAATACAAAATGCATATAATTTGAACCTCAAAATAGGTTGTGCTATCATGTAATTGCAATACCAAATAAAGGAGAGTTAATGTGAGAAAATTGGTTGGATTTATCGTTGTTGTTCTGCTTGCATTTGTCGTGACCTCATTCAATGTAGAGGCAAAAAGTAATGCACCTGTAACAACATTTTCGTGGACTGAAGAGTCTGTTGATTTTGGAGGAGATCTTAATATCTGTGTGAACGGTTATCACAGCTTTGAATATACAATTTATGCCGGACAAGATCTTGTTGCAGGTTCGGTCGTTGTATCGATTAATGCAAATGGAGATTTCGTTTTAAATGTTGATTTAGTTGATGGTGCACTTGCATCAGAGGCACATTTGTTCGTGTATAGTGAACTCTCACAATTACCCGTTAAACGTGTTGCACCAGGTCAAGCGCCCTATCAATTAGGTAACTTAGGTTTAAATACATTTGAATATACAGTATCAGTTGATGAACTAACGGATGGTGATACGTATTATTTCGTTTTCCATATGGCATTAGTTGATGAAGACGAACTTAATCCATCTGGCGTTAGTGGAGAAACAGCTTATGTTGGTGGCCCTAATGGACCTACAAAAGGTGCATGGTTCTATGCATTTGGATTTGAAGTGATTGAATGTGAAGAAGTTGTTGACATGCCAGTGATTTATGTTGCATTCCATGCAGTTTATGGTAGCGAAACAGTGTGGGCAGTTGGTGAGTTAACATTTATTGAACTTGGATTAACAAACAGTAGATGGGGATGGCAGTTAACCTTTGATGTTAACCCAGAAACATTCGATTTATATGCAGGTGCTGCACAAAACGATCTTTCTAAGGGTGAATTTATTGGAACACTCACATTAAGTTGGGATGGAGAATATGTAACATTTACACTTCAATTAGAAGATGGCGTTACATTATCTGAAATTCAAATTCATGTCGATTACTTACAACTTGACACCATTAGCCCAGGTCAACTTGGTTATCAAGCGCAAGGAGCACCATTTACATCTTTATGGACTGTAAGTTTACTTCCTGAATCAGATCGTTAAGAATTTATTTATTGAACACAAAAATCTAACCTATGTGGTTAGGTTTTTTTATTATGTGACAATAGATTTAAGTGTGATAGCCTTAACTATGTTTTAGTTAAAGCATTCTATTAGCCTGTGATACATACTTGTGTTAATCTATCTACAAAGAGGAGGTTATATCATGAAACGTTTGTTTTTATTCATGTTGAGTGGTTTTATTACTTTGAGTTTATTTGCTTGTCAAACCGAAGAGGTTAATACACCTATACCTACACAAGAAGAACTCATTGAACTCACATTAGAAGAACTTAGTTATTATAATGGTAAAGATGGTAAACCTGCATATATTGCAGTTCAAGGATTTATCTATGATGTTACAAACTCATCTTTTTGGCAGAATGGCTCACATAATGGGTTTGAAGCAGGTCAAGATTTAACTGATATTATTATCAACCAATCACCACATGGTCTTGAAAACTTATCACGTGTTCCCAAAATTGGAATTGTCGTGACTGGAGAATAAAAATGCCCTTTTTGAATGCGAACTTATCGATTCTTATTGCAGTTTTACTTTATGTAATTATTCATTTTTTTAATACGTGGATTCATAAACAAGCACGTTATCTTATTTTAGGAGCACTCATACTTACAACACTCGTAATTTTTATCGATATTCCAGTATTGTCTTTTATCATTGATGGGGGCCATCTATCACTTGCTTTGTTTATCCTGATTATGTTTGCAGGCGTCATGTTGAAATCATGGATTCCCTATAAAAAGATTTTGTTAGTCAGAGGAGATCTTGCGATTATCGGGTTTATCTTTTTACTTCCTCATGGAATCAACAGGTTATCATTAGCTCTTTCTGGGTATAATATGTCTGGTTTGTTTGCTGCAATCATTATGCTACCTTTGACGATCAGTTCATTTATAACTATTAGAAAGAAAATAAGACCTGATCGGTGGAAAAAACTGCATAAACTCGCTTATGTTGCTTATTTTCTTATTTACATCCACCTTGGATTTGATGTTTTTCTTGACTCAACGTATGGGTATGTCAAATTTAGCCCAAACAGTATTCTTTATCACAGTTTGTTATTGATTTATATTGTATTAAAAATCATGCGCATAAAACAAAAGAAGGTCCAGCTCAAAGAGAACTAGACTTTTTTCTTTAGAGTGATTTTCTCACTAATATATTACTATTTGTCTTACTAGAACATACATAAGTCGTTTGATTTTGATTCTTAAATCATTCGTATTAAGATAATAACATGAGGTGATAAGATGATTAAACATACATTTATAAATAGGGCAACTGAAGATGTTTTAAAAGCAAGACAATTTTTTACACATATCGGTTTTGAGATCAATGAACAATTTTCAGATGAATCTGGCTTTTGTGTCGTTGTCAATGAAACCACATTTTTGATGGTGATGAATAAAGAAAAATTCAAAGGTTTCACGCATGCTGATCTTCCTAATAGTGATAAAGCAACTCAAATGATTTTAACATTTCAACTTGAAAGCATGCAAGAAGTCGATGATTTTATTTGTAAAGTACTAGAAGCTCATGGAACTGAGTTTGGGGAAGCACATGACGATGATTTTATGTATTACCGTTCATTTAAAGATTTAGATGGACATCATTTTGAAGTCTTCTATTTTAAGCGTTAAGATATTATTCTTAAAAGATGGACAGTGATGTCCATTTTTTAATGTCTTAAGGGTGTTCGTGTGGTGGTATAATAAGAACAAACAAACCAGGAGGATTTGAGATGATCAAACTCGATGCCTTAACGAAATATTATAAGAAACATGCAAGAGGAATCTTGGATGTTTCTTTAGAGATTAAAAAAGGAGAAATCTTTGGATTTATTGGACCTAATGGCGCAGGGAAGTCTACGACTGTAAGAACTTTGCTGAATTTAATCTTTCCAACCAGCGGAACTGCAACCATTGATGGGCTTGATATTGTATCAGATACCATTGAAATCAGAAAAAGGGTAGGTTATATCCCGAGTGAAGTCAATTTTTATGGCGATATGTATGTCAAAGACTTCATTTTATATGCATGCAGCTTTCATGGTGAAATTGACCAGGTTTTAATGGACAGTTTAGTTGATAAACTCGAACTTGATTTAACCAGAAAGATTGAAGATTTATCGTTTGGAAATAAAAAGAAAGTTGCTATTGTTGCAGCACTCATTACACACCCTAAAATACTGATTTTAGATGAACCAACATCAGGATTAGATCCACTGATGCAAAACATGTTTTTCCAACTTTTAGAAACTGAAAAGAAGAATGGAACAACCATTTTCTTTTCATCACATAATTTGAGTGAAGTCCAACGCATTTGTGATCGTGTTGGTATCATTAAAGAAGGAAGATTAGTTAAAGTAGAGTCTGTTGAAGATATTATGAAGACAAGAGCTAAGACAGTACGTATTAAAACAAATGACGTCTTTGATATCACTGATGATATGGTTAATGTTGAACATCTAAACGGAACAGTATCCTTTGTTTATAAGGGTGAGATGAAGTCATTGATGAAAATGCTGTCGATATTAGAGATTGAAGATTTATCCATCACAGAACCTGCATTAGAAGAAATATTTATGCACTATTATGAGAGGGAGGATGTCAAATGAAAAGACTAATGATCACAGAGTTTAGACGAAATCTCAAGAGTTTGATCTTATGGACATCGATTGTTGCAGGTATGGCCGCATTAATGCTTTTGATGTATCCTGCATTTAAAGATACTTTCGCTCAATTAGAAGATTTATTAAGTGTCTATCCAGAAGAATTTCTAGAAGCTTTTGGAATGGGTGAAGGCGGACTTGATATGAGTGATTTTTATGGTTGGTTCGGTGTTGAAGGTTATTTATTTGTTAACCTCATTGGAGGTAGCTACGCTGCAATCTTAGGTGGATCCATTTTATCAAAAGAAGAAGACGATAAGACGATTGAATTTTTACTCAGTAAACCCATCAGTAGAAGTCGTATACTCTTTGGTAAAGCGGGTGTAGTAGCCCTTAACTTGATTTTATTAAACACCTTTGTTGGTATCGTTTTACTCATAGCATTTACAATCTACGGAGATTTAAATGTTCCTGTATGGTTGCTATATTCATACGCACCGTTTATTTTACAAATGATTTTTGCAAGTATATCATTTTTTATCAGTGTGTTTGTTACAAAATCAAGAAAAGTATTAAGCATCGGTTTAGGATTTGTTATTGGACTTTATGTTGTTGATTTAATCAGTAAACTCACAGAAGAGTTTGAATATTTGAAGTATATTACACCCTATGAATATATCAATGCTGTCACCATTGTGAATGATGAAATGATTAAACCACTTTATTTACTCATTTCTATTTTAATGATAGGTTTATCATTTTTTGGAGCATGGTATTTTTATCGTAAGAAAGATATTACAGCCTAAATCAAAAGGGAGAATAAATATATGAAAGTCTTATTTATTGGTGGTACAGGATTAATTAGTACAGCAGTGACGAGATTAGCGATCCAAAAGGGTATTGACTTAACACTGATGAATAGGGGTCAAAGATCTTCAGAATTCAATCATCAAGTGAAACATATGATCTGTGATATCAATGATGAAAAAGCAGTTAAAGAGAAATTAAAAGATCTCTATTTTGATGCTATTGTAGAATGGATTGCATTCACACTGGACCATGTCAAAAGAGATTACCGTCTCTTTAAAGGCCATACAAAACAATACGTATTTATTGGTACAGCGTCTAGTTATCAAAAACCGATTCCAAAACTGCCCATTACTGAACGTGAAGTTCCTTTAGACAATCCCTTTTGGGAATATAGTAAAGTCAAAGAGAAATGTGAAAACTATTTAAGAAGCTTAAATGATCCAGAGTTTAACGTGACTATCATAAGACCTTCACATACCTATAATGAACAATCTGTGGTTTCACAATTAAACAGTTGGCCTCATCCTTATACATTATTAAATCGTTTAAAACTGAATAAACCCGTTATTATTCCAAATGATGGTAAAACTTTATGGACACTGACGTATAATGGCGATTTTGCACACGCATTCTTAGATGTATTAGGAAACCTTAAGACTTATGGTGAAGCTTATCACATTACATCTGAGATCAGTTATTCATGGAATGAACTCTTTCAAATGATTAAAGATGAAGTCGGTAGTAAGTCTAAAGTGATTTATGTGCCTGTAGAAGAAGTTGCAAAAAAATTCCCTGACTATAGTGGTTCCCTTCTTGGTGATATGAGAGATACAGCACTTTTCGATAACAGCAAGATTAAATCTGTTGCACCTCATTATGTTTCTAAAACCGAATATAAAGATGTCATAAAGAAAGTTGTTAAATGGTATAACGATCATAAGGAATATCAGACGATTGACGAAGATTTTGACAGACGTTATGATGAACTTGTTTTAGCGTATCAAGAAAAGTAATAGTTTTAGATGATGAATCATAAGGGGAATGTTATGCAACAAGACATGATTGATTTACTTCAAAAAATTAAAGAGAATAAGTTCGATTTTACGGAGATAGATAAACTTCATTTAGCAACATCTTTAATGGATCACATTGGGGATTTGAGATCGGAAGTTAGAGATGAATTGGTTTATGTCGTACTTGCCCATTTATTTCATGATCAGCACTTCAATGAAGAGGAATTAACACAGTTTTTGAACCAACTTAAAAGTGATTCCTACTTATTTTATGATATCAATAACAAAGAACCTTGGAGTGTTTTAAAGCGAAGTTTTTCTTTGTTGCAGCTCGTGATTTTAGTTTATGTACACCGTAGAGATCATGCGATTGATGTTAAAGAGATTGACTTACTTTTTGATGATTTTATGAACTATTTAAATCAAGAAACAGTCTTTATCGGATATGATGATCGTGTTGGATGGGTGCATGCAACTGCCCATAGTGCAGACTTGTTAGCACAGTTTGTGCAACTGGAAACATGTGATGAGAAGAAGTTATTGATCATGTTTAATCAGATGCTAAAGCTTGTCAAACAAAGACATGTGATTTATACGCATAATGAAGACGAAAGACTCGTGAAAGCCGTCAAAAAGGGATTAGATCGTCAGTTGTTATCAGAATCTTTTTTAACAAATTGGGTTAAACAGTTTACAGTTGATAGCGAAGTAATCGATCAAGAGCAACGACTTAATCTTAAACATAACATCAAACAATTTTTAAGTACACTCTATTTTTCATGTCAAGACAATAAGTTGTACGTATATATCGCTGATGATATTAAAACGATCATGATAAACGATATATATAAATGAATTAGATGAAGTGTGATTGATATAAAAGGATTGTTAACTCAATCCTTTTTTGCTAAATAAATGAGTATTATCTCACAATAAATCGTGTTTTTATCCCTAATATTTTACTTTTAATTTTAATTTCAAACTTTTCACGCTAAACAGATTGACAACTTAATTTCAATAGTGTAAAATCCGAGATAAAGTGCGAAAAACAAGATCAAACTATCATCAGTGAGTGAATTTTCTAACGTCAACAAGTAATAAATAATAGAATCATGATTACGTACAAAAAAGTATAACTTCTTTACCATGCTCCTTTTAACTAGCATTCTTGCTGTTATAGAAACCTTAGGTGGATTATTTGTCACTAAATTACCGTGATAATGAGGTTAATACATTAGTTTGGAAAAGTGTTAGTTGGGTAAGTTTACACATGTCAATCACTTCATATCTATATGAGGTCTTAATACATGATTATCTAAATATTAGCTTTCTTTAGTACGAACCCAAATGAAGAATTCTTAAGACCTTTTATTGGCATTTTATCATAGATAACATTCATTATCTTATGGATTTCCATTAATAAAAATCAGATTTTAATCTTGAAAAAGATAGTAAATAATGAAGGGAGTCGCATTTCCACATGTTAAGGAAAAGCTAAACAAGAAAATGAAACAAAACGTATTTGATGACTTTGCACCTCGTATTTTAAAACTTTATCATGAAAATCAAGATGAATTTTGGGATGCTGTGATGACTCCTTTTTTGGCAGATAGTAACTTAACAACATTATTTAAATATCGCAAAATTGGGCTCGAATTAATGAGCTTGTTTTCCGAGATAGATCGTGAAAGAATACGCTTCTTATCAGAATATTCAACATCATTCGAATTTAATTTAAGCAAGTGGAAAAGTCTGTTGAAAAAAGAAGAATACTTCAAAGACGCATATCCAGTCTATGCCTTTTTAGTGATATGGATGGATCATATGAAGATGAACGATCATTTATCACGCTTTGGTAATTTGCTAAGGTCTGTGGTTTACGGAATTGCAGGTTATGGTATTTTGGATGTCATTGTTGATGACAAACAGTTCTCCCCTGTTGAACTGTTGACCTCTTTGATGCTTGTTGCTGAATATGAGACACTCATCTTAAAAACATTTGGAGTGAATCAAACAAATCTAGATATTTTACATCATATTAGAGATCAATTTCTTCGATCTGAAATTAAAGAAAAATTTACAAGGGGAAACAGTTCTCCGTATAAAAAAGGATTTCCTATTGAATGCGGATTCAAAGCTGCGCACTTACTTACTCCATTTATGTTGAGCTTAGAACATTTAGGTAAATCGGCTAATATTGATCCATATTTTGAGGTTTTCTTTTTGTTTGGTGCTGTTATTCAGATTTTAGATGATTTAAAAGATATAGAAGATGATTTATCCATTGGACATTTTTCATACATTACACTTGGTAGTGATGTTATTGAATGGCATAAAAAAGGTATGAAGCCAAAAGATATGGTTAAAATGTTATGGGAAGACAAACAACGCATTCATCAACTTTTTGGTGAATGCAAAGATATGATTAGAAAATCAAGAATGATTTTGAAACAGTTGGAAGATCCCTATCTTGAGAAAATAGTCTATGTTACTGAATTACGTCTTGAGTCATATTTTAGAAAAGAATTTAAACTAGCTTTATAAAAAACAGTCCAAATTAATGGACTGTTTTATATGCTTTTAAGGAATTTTCGTTGGTCAAAAGTTCAAGAATTTGAATGGCGTTGGTTGCTGCACCTTTTCTGATGTTATCAGCAACAACAAACATATTTAATCCAGATTCGAGTGACTGATCTCTTCTAATTCTTCCGACAAAGACTTCATCTTTTTGATTCACGATGATGGGCATCGGATATTTAAGTTCTTTCGGATCATCATAGAGGATGACACCTTGAGACTTAGAGAGTAAATCTTTGAGTTCAGTAAGATCATAAGGTTTTTCAAATTCAACGTTGATTGACTCACTGTGGCCATTAACCACGGGTACTCTGACTGCGGTTGCAGAAATCTTTAAGTTAGGAAGACCCATAATTTTACGCATTTCAAAGATCATTTTTTCTTCTTCCTTAGTATTACCACTTTCCATAAAGACATCGATATGAGGTAAAACGTTTTGATGGATTTGGTAAGGAAACTTTGTGGTCTCACCTGTTTTGAGTTGATGTTCTAAATCATAAATGCCGTTAATGCCAGAACCACTCACTGCTTGATAAGTGGAAATGACAACTCTTTTCAAGTGATAGGCTTCATGAAGCGGTTTTAATGCAACTACAGCTTGAATGGTTGAACAGTTAGGATTGGCAATGATGTAATCATGTTTAAATGCATCTTCAGGATTAACCTCAGGAACAACTAAAGGCACATCAGAATCCATTCTAAAATGACTTGAGTTATCGATGACTATTGTATGATTCTTTTTGAAAAGAGGTGCGAATACTTTAGATACGGTTGCACCTGCACTAAAGAGTGCGTAATCTACGGGATGTGAATTGATGTTATCTTCAGTTAATGCAATAACGACACGATCACTGCCTTTGAAAGAGATGATCTGTCCTGCACTTTTATGTGATGCAAACAAAACAAGTTCTTGAATGGGAATGTTTCTTTCAGATAGAACTTCTAAAAATTTTCTTCCAACAACACCGGTTGCACCAACGATAGCTAAAGATATGGGTTTCATCGTTCATGGTCCTCCCTAACAAATTCGTTATAGACCGCATTGATCGCGTATTCGTAATCGATATCATCAACACCGATCACGATGTTTGTCCCATTTGAACCGTAATCAATCATTCTTAAGGTAATGTTGGTATTGACAAGGGCACTAAAGAGTTTGAGCATGTTGTATTTATTGGCCATTAAGTTTCTTCCAACAATCGAAATAAGCGAGATATTTTCTAAGACTTCAACGGTATCTGGTTTCATCGTTTTTTTGATTTGGTTGATTAAGGTTTCTCTTTTGTCACCAGTTAAATACTTTGATTCAATCATCATCGAAAATGTATCGGTTCCACTTGGGAAATGTTCGACTTGGATATCAAGTTTTTCACAAAAGGATAAGACCTTTCTGTCAAAACCAGGGGTTTCATCCATAAGGTGTTTTTCAATGATAATTAAGGTGAAGTTATTTAAACCTGCAATACCTGTAATGACATTTTTACTCTTACTAGCTGGTACATAATCATAAATAAATGTTCCAGGTGAACTTGGGTTAAATGTGTTTCTTGCATTAATGGGAATACCTTCTTTTGAAACTGGGTAGAATGTATCACTATGGATGACACTCGCACCCATAAAAGATAATGCACGAAGCTCTTTATAGGTCATCATATCGATTAAATGTGGGTTTTCAACAATTCTGGGATCACACATTAAAAAACCATCAATATCAGACCAGTTTTCATAGACTTTTGCAAACACCGCTCTTGAAATGAGTGCACCCGTAACATCTGCTCCACCACGTGAAAGAAGCTTAATATCACCTCTAGGGTTTGCACCATAAAAACCACTGATCACCACATATTCTTTATGCTTTAAAGCTTTCCGTGCTGTTTTATTAGTTAACTGATAATCGACTTTAGAGCCTTTGAAACGAATCAAATCTTTGGCATCAACAAATTCAAAACCTAAGACATCTGCTAAGATCATCGCAGATAAATATTCACCACGAGAAACAATGAATTCAACTGTTTCTTCATAAAGCATTTCTTTGAATATTTGATCTAAGACTGTTTCAATAGAGAAAGATACATTCAATCCAAATGCAATTTCTATGAATCTTTGTTTAACAAGTTCATAAGTAGCTGATGTTTGACTATCTAAAATTTCATCAGCAACCTTATATAAGAGATCAGTGACTTTAATATCGTCACTAAATCTCTTTCCAGGTGCTGAAACAACGATGAACTTGCGTTCTTCGTCGTTCTTTACAATATCTATTACTTTTTTAATGGTTTCAGATGAAGCCATGGAAGTTCCGCCAAATTTGGCGACTTTAATTTTGCTCATAGGGTTTCCTAACTAAGCTTATGCTTAAAATCTAAATAATCAAATGACTTAATCAGGATATCTTCGCCAGAGAGATTTCTTAAGTAAATCGAGGGAAGTGGAATACCATTGAATGTATTATTTTTAACCATGGTATAGAGTGCCATATCTTCAAAGACGATACGACTGCCGATTTCTAATGGGTTTTCAAAATAGTATTCACCAATGTTATCACCCGTTAAGCAGGTGTATCCTGCTAATCGGTAATGATAATCGCTTTTTTTGACTGTATCTTGAACGGGAGGTGTAAAAGGCATTTCGATCACATCAGGCATATGACAGGTTGCTGATGTATCTAAAATCGCGATTGCCATATCATTTTTAACGATATCTAAAACTTGTGCAACAAAGAATCCTGTGTTTAATACGATGCCTTCACCTGGTTCTAAGTAAACCTCTAGATTGTATGTCTCTTTATAGTATTTAATGAGTTTAACGAGTAAGTCGATATCGTAATCATGTAGTGCTAAATGGTGTCCACCACCAAAGTTGATCCATTTAAGGTTATGGAGATATTTACCAAATTTTTCTTCAACCACTTTAAGTGTAATCTCTAAAGCATCAGCATTTTGTTGACATAGTGTATGGAAATGGAGTCCTGAAATATAAGGTAAGATGGATTCATCAAAATCGATGAGTCTTGTTCCCATGCGTGATGTAGGTGAACAGGGGTCATACATGCCGTGACTTTGGGTAGAGATTTCAGGGTTGATGCGAAGTCCTAATGTTTTTCCTCTTTTTAAAGCGATGTCTTTAAAATGTCTGAGCTGCGAAACAGAATTAAAAACAATGTGATCTGCATAATCCAAGATTTCCATAAAGTCTTCATCTTTGTATGCAGGTGCGTAGACATGAACCTCTTTACCAAAGTGTTCAAAGCCTAATCTTGCTTCATAAAGACCACTTGCTGTTGTCCCATCTAAATATTTAGACATTAAAGGATACAAGCTATACATTGAAAAAGCCTTTTGAGCCAAAAGGATTTTACAACCTGAACGATCTTTAATGTTTTTAATGATCTCTAAATTCTTTTGCAGGAGTGATTCATCGATTAAGTAATAAGGTGTCTTTAAGTTAGGATTAATCTTCATAGTCTTCAATGAAAACTGGATTAAAGTTTTCTTTCCATGGGAGACCCCATTTATTTAGCATATCCATAAATGGATCTGGATCAAATTGTTCCATATTGAAGACGCCTGCTCCGCTCCAAATGCCTTGAACCATTAATGCTGCACCAATCATTGCAGGTACACCTGTGGTGTATGCAATCGCTTGTGAACCCGTTTCTTTATAAGCTTCTTCATGGTCGCACATGTTATAAACATAGTATGAAACAGGTTTAGAATCTTTATGTCCTTTGATGATACAACCGATATTTGTTTTACCTTTCGTACGTGGTCCTAAACTTGCTGGATCTGGTAGTATTGCACGTAAGAACTGAATGGGGACGATTTCTTGACCTTGGAATATGATAGGTTTAACAGAAGTCATACCGACATTTTCTAAAACTCGCAAGTGTGTTAAGTAGCTTTGACCAAAACTCATAAAGAAACGAATTCTTTTGGCTTCAGGGATGAATTTTGCTAAGGATTCGATCTCTTCATGGTACATGAGATACATGTCCTTAGAACCGATACCATCAAGCATATATTCATGTTTTCTTGAGAGTGCTGGAATGGTTACCCATTTTCCGTTTTCATAGTAACGACCTGGTAGGGTTACTTCACGGATGTTGATCTCAGGATTAAAGTTAGTTGCAAAAGGATATCCATGATCGCCACCATTCGCATCTAAGATGTCAATGGTATCGATGGTATCAAAATAATGCTTTTTCGCATACATTGAAAAGACACTGGTGACGCCTGGATCAAAGCCAGATCCAAGAAGTGCCATCACACCAGCTTCTTTAAACTTTTCATGATAAACCCACTGAGTTCCATATTCGAAACCTGCTTGTTCTCTAATCTCTGCACATGCAGTATCTAAGTAGTGTGTTTTTGTTTCAATACATGCTTCCATAATCGGTATGTTTTGATAGGGTAGGGCAACATTGACAACGATATCAGGATGATATTTTTGAATTAAAGATATGACATTGTCTTTGTTGTCAGCATCAACTTCCTCAGCAATAACCTTGATGTTTTTGCTGTTTAATTTTGATGCAAAATGCTCACATTTTGATTTGGTTCTGCTAGCAATAACCATTTCTTTGAATACTTCATGATTTTGAGCAATTTTTTGAATGGCAACGGATGCAACTGCACCACAACCAATGACTAAAACTTTCGACATAAAAATCCTCCTTTATAGTAATTAGAGTTATCAAACAAAAATCCAATGCTAACCAAAAGAAAACTCTGGCTATCATTGGATTTATCCTTTAGACCCTAATAGTTCAAACGACCCCATATTTCTATGAGTGTGTCAATAAAATAATACTATAAAACAACAAAAAGTCAACAGATTTCAGTCAAAAAAAATTGAAGCAAGAAAATTTTGAAAAAACACACGATTTTTTTAAAACACGAAATACATTTTTATATACAAAGTATATAAGATACAAAAAATCGAGAAAATATGAGATAAATGATAACAAATTAAAAAATTTAGTAATTTTGCAGGTATTTTTTGTATTATCGATGCATTTTAAATAGGTTTTACCCATCTTATGGTAAGATATCTTAAAATGCATATGGAGGACATCCCTTGGCGACACTCATCTTTCTGATTTCGTGGTTTGGTTATGTGATTTTATTAAGTATCTATGTGAACATCTATTTGATACCACTTTGGATCATTTTATCGTATGCACTTGGGTTTATGACTGTGCTTGTTCTGTATTTAATTCAATTACCAGTAATTATTAGGCTTCCTTCTACAAATCAATATAAGTTCTACTTAATGAAGAGTATGGCAGTCTTAGTTAATCATTTCGTGATTAGACTAAGTGTGAAGGTTACCGGATTAGAATATGTACCTAAAGAAGGAAGATTAGTCATTTATGCAAATCATAAATCTTATTCTGATGGGTTTGCATTGCTTGAAGTTTTCCCTAGACCGATGACATTTACACCTAAAAAATCAGTGATGAAAATACCTTTGGTTGGACGTTGGTTAAAAAGTTATGATGTGTTTCCAATTGATCGAAACAACCCTAGAGCAACGTTTGAATCGATGGAAACTGCTGTAGATACGGTTAAAAAAGAACTTGTGATTTCAGTATTTCCTGAAGGGACGATTAAGTATCGAAAAGATCCATATGTTACTGAAATGAAAAGTGGAGCATTTAAGTTAGCTCTCAAAGCTGAAAGTGATATTTTAGTAGTTCGGTTTGATGGCAATGAACTTACGAAAAATAGAACCCCATTTCGATCAACAAGAAGAAAATTAACGATATTTCCAGTGATCCCCTTTGAAAAAATCAAAGTTTTATCTAGCCATGAAGTTGCAAAACTCGTCATGGATACCATTAATAACAAATAACTTGAATATAAATAATAGATAACGATGACTTATGATGCACTCGCATTTCACGTCATCGTTTTTGATTTAATATATGCAACCAAGAGTTGCTTGAATGTGAATGTATTGAGGTATATACTTAAGGTGTAAGGAGGTTAGTCATGCTCAATTTAGATAGAATCAGCAAAAAAATCATTGAACAAAGAAAAAAACTCAATCTGACACAACAAGAACTTGCTGATGCACTCTATGTTTCACGCCAAGCCGTTAGCAAATGGGAAATGGGGAAAAGCTTACCCAGCCTCGATGTGTTATTAGAAATGACAAAACTCTTTGCAATCACCATTGATTATTTAATGGATGATGTTGATCTAAAAGAAGACGATTATCAGATCATGTTCATGCAATACCCTAGGGAGTCTGTGATCTATCACTTTTTAAATCAACACGATTTAAACCTACATGTTAAGTACATATTTTATTTACTAGAACCTAAAGAAAGAAAACAAATGATTGATCAAGTGCTTCATCAACTCATCAAACTTGATATGAATGCTTTATGGATATGTTTAAGTCCAGATGAAAGAATGTATGTGATTGCAAATATGTTATCTAAGGGATTAAAAGAAGAGTTATTCTCTCTTGTTCATATGATGACAAATGAAGAAAAAAAGATGATGAATTTATTCATCGATTAAGGAGAAAACCATGAAATATACCGATTTATTACCGTTTTTAGACAGAGAAGAACTCAATAAAGTTGTTCAAGAAGTCATGAATGGTGAACTAAAGAATGTCAAACTGGATGCACTGTTCCCATTCTTAGATCGCACAACATTAAATGAGCTCGTACAACATTTTATTGAGAAAAAGGATGCGAAAATGTTACAACGTATGCTGCCTTTTATCTCAAGAAAGAGCGTTGAACTGATTTATCAAAGTGCAGAAAAAGGAGAAATTCCTAATTTTGAAGTTGAACAATGTATTCCTTTCTTAGGTTCAGATCAAATTAAACAAATATTTAGAGATTTAATTCAAAAGGAATCAAGTGAAACTGAAAGTGATGAGGATGACCAAGAAGATGAAGAGGAAAATGAATAAAGTTCATTTCTAAAAATCTTCTTTCAGATAAAGTACCAGAATAGAATGAGCCTACACATTCAATCTCTGGTACTTTTTGATTTAGGAGTCATCCTATTGCACGATATTTGGTGTATACTTGATAGTAAGAAAGTACAAAGATCATCTCACTAAAGGAGGATTTAGAAATGAAGAAGTTTTATATGAAACAAAAGGTTTTCTCGTTTGGAGAAAAATATAATATTTTTGATGAAAACCAAAATGTGGTTTACCATGTCAAAGGTAAAGTCTTTTCGATACATAACAAGCTTGATATGTATAAGAATGAAGAACTTATTTTTCATATGGAAAGAAAACTTTTTCGTTTTTTACCTGAGTATACACTTTTTACTCCGGATGGTAATATTGTAGCAACCATCAAGAAGAACTTTGCATTCTTTGGTGGGAAACTCACAATAACAAGTTCTTATGGTGATATGGAGATAATTGGTCAAGTATGGCAAAGAGATTTCCATTTGAATAAAGATGGAAAAGAAGTCATGAGTGTTCATAAGAAATGGATTTCATGGGGAGATTCTTATGAAATTAGTATTTCAGATGATGAAAAAGTTTCTTATTATGTAGCACTATCTATCTTAATTGATGTTATTTTTCATCAAGATTCCAATCATTCGCACAGTACACACCATTAATTTAAAAACTTACACTTAGATAAAACGAGGATTTTAGATGAACAAAATAGCCATTTTAGGACCGAAACGCACCTATTCAGATGTTTGTTTTCAACAATTTTGTGTGAAAACAAACCAAGAAATACATCCTTATTATTTCAATACAATTCATCAAGTGGTCATGAAGGGCAGCGAACTTGGTTATGCAATTCTTCCTTTTGAAAACACTTTAGATGGCTATGTTCAGCATCATATGGACTTACTTCTAAAAAGTGGTTTAAAGATTGATGCTGAAATAAATCTACCGATCACATTCGATTTTGTCTATAAAGAAGCAGCAAAACATCTTTATGTTCAATATGTCACAAAGAATCAATGTTTAGATTTTATTGAAAGCCATAAAGACTTAAAGATTTTCATCACTGATAGTAATGTTGAGTCTTATGAAAAATATAGAGATGACCCCTTTGGAGCAGCTCTTGTCCCACATCACCTTATTGAAGGACATGAACTGGTCATAGGTGATGTTGCTGATGAGAAAGAAAATCAAACGCGTTTTTTAATCGTAAGTCAGAAAAAACCAGAACTCAAACGTTACATAGATAAAGAATCATTTAAGGTCTCAATCGTGATTACTCCGTATAAAGATCGACCAGGTTTACTTTTTGATTTATTAAAATCTTTTGCTGAAGAAAATGTCAATTTGATTTCGATTATGTCACGACCAACGAAAAAACAATTAGGTACATATCATTTTTTTATTGAACTCTTGAGTAGTCAATCATCATATAGAGTTGTCATATCAATCTTAGATGAACTCAAAAAAGACTTTGATGTCAATGTATTAGGTGTATATCAAGAACTATAAAAATCCGTTATGCATGATTCTAATTTCTATGCGATTAATCGCGAAGATATCAGTTTAGTGAGAGGTTTCACCAGTCAGATAGAAGAAATATAGATTCCAGTTGGAGTTAGACATATTCTCTTTATGCTAACGATGCCAATACTTGTAGTATTCCTGTCATTAAGGATGAAGATAACAAATGTTCCAAGGAAAAAGAAGTTTGTAAAATAAATCTATAAATGATCAATGAAAAGATGTTAACGATAAGTTAGCATTTTTTTATTTACTAGGAAAGTTCGTCTTTTCTAGTAAATAGTTATTTTATAGACTAAAGCCAATTAGTATAATAACAAAAAGCCTAATTTCAATAGGCGAAATAGAGATGGAGTTTATATGTTTATTCGATTAAATCTCTAGGAAACATAATGCCTTTCTTAACATTGCATGTGGTGCACATGATATAAGGCAAACCGTTAGTATTAAAGTTTAAATGAAGAAGAGATTCATAGGAGAACTCAATTTCTCTTCCACATCTTTGACATTTCAACCAAACTTTAGGTTCAGACAACAGATGGTCAGGATTTTTCGGATCAAAGATGCGTGAACCATCCCATTCAGTTTGGTCACCAAACTCTTTGATGAGACTTTGAATTTCTTCATCTGAGCGAGGATTTCTGTGGACTTTAAATTTTAAATTCATCTTACATACCAACTTTCTTTAGCTAAGGATAGTGGGAAGACTCGAACTCATATTTCATCGTCGCACCACAAGGACATAATAAAGGATCAAACTTGAATGTTTGATGGATAAGGTTTTTCCATTTTAAAGGAACCAAGGATTTAAAATGCATTTTCTTCTTATAATTTGGGATAAATCTTCTACCTTTGGAAGCATAGACTCCATAATAACGGATCATTTTAAATTGGTGTTCAGGAATGTGCACAATCAATTTCTTAATGAATTCGTAGATGTCCTCAGTGACAGTAATTGTCCCACACTTTTCTTCATCAGGCAGAAGATCATCCTCGTGAGGTTCATAGGTGTAGGTAATCTGCCTTTTGACATGATCGACATCCTCGATGCGGGATTCAGCCATGACGGGTCTTCCTGTGTATCTCAGGACGTATTCAATGAGACCTTTTTGAGATTTAACATCTGTGCTTGGACCATAGACATAAAAGCCATTCTCTTTTGAGGTATAAAGCGCACACTTCTCTTTATAGAACCCGTGACCGAGTTCTTGATGGAGTAAGTCTAGAAGTGTCTTCATAAAGGATTTTCTCAAGAGTTCAAAGTTAAAATAAGTTAAGGGTTTAAATTCACCGGATTTATTAATCATCCCTTCGGAGACGAGAGCATGAATATGGCAGTTGAAATTCAAAGCTCTTCCAAACGTATGGCATACCAAGACATATCCAAGTTTCCAACGTTTTGATTTTCCGTGTTTAAGCGATAAATATTGAAGCGTCTGATTCACGGCTTCAAACAATATATTGAGTCTTAGACGGTCTTGTCTAAAATAGATTCTAAGTGAGTCAGGTATCGTAAACGTGATATGTCTATGGGGGCAATCCATCAATATATTCGAGGTGAATACTGCACGTTGCTTGGCGTATTTGACCCCACAACTGTTACAAAAGCGAGATTTACAGGAGTTATAGACAACCATAAAGTTATCACAGTTTGGACAACTGAAAAAAGAATAACCAAGATCTGGTGTTCTACACTTCATCATTCTTTCAACGTTAGCAAAGACAACGGGTCTTATGTTCAATTTAGGATTGTCTAAAAGAAAGTCAGACCAATAGTCTCTAAAGATATCAACAATAGTATATCCTTGACGATTAATTTTAAGATTGGAATGTCTAAGATATTCATTGACAATGTTTACAGGATATGTGTTCACCATCTCACCCACCTTTATTATAAAGGAAAAACCCGTAGTTCAAAACCACAGGTTTTAGTAAAGGGTGATTTATCACCTATTTTTTATGAATTTAAGCATACATCTTGAAATGTCATAAGTGTCATGCTATAATTCAATTAACGCTTTACTATGATAAAGTGATAAAGGGGTTAACATAATGATGCTTCGTTCTTATTTACATCTTCATCATCATTAACTAAAGGGATGTACGATATCGTGTACAAGCCCTATTAAGCATATAGGACTTATACACTCAAACAATGAAATGAGTGGACATAGTCTACTCATTTTTTATAACTAAGGAGAATAACATGACATTTTTAAATATGATGGATGAATTAAACTATCAGCGTACGAAATATGATCTTAATCAAAAATTATCACAACTCATTAATCAGGAAGGTTATATTTCTTTTGAACCAGATTTTTTTGAAGATTATGAAAATTTTATGTTGAAAAATAGACGAGTTAAAAAAGAAAATATGGTTAAAATGATTGATCAAGATGGACGGATATTAGTGCTGCGTCCAGATATCACTACACTTCTTATGAGACAGATAGTTCCAAAGTGGCAACAAGATTCTGTCATTAGACTGTTTTACCATTCAACCATTTTTAAAAGAAATGCACTTGGCAAACTGGATACACAAAGACAATTTGGTGTAGAACTTCTTGGTGAGAAACGTATTGAGGCAGATCTTGAAATATTAAGTATCGTTTCAAAAGTTTTAGATACACTGGATGTTGATTATGTTGTTGAATTGAGTGATACGCGTTTTCTTGATTTTATGATGAGTGAATTAAACCTGAATGAAAAAGAACAAAATGAATTCAAAGATATCTTATTTCGAAAAAGCAGTTATGATTTAATGCGTTTTACTGAATCAAAGACCATGAGTAAAGCGATGTCTTTACTCTTAGATAACATTTTTTCACTTCAAGGTTCAATCGAAGATGTTGAGAAAAAGATGAGCAAGCTATACTTTAATGAAGTGATTCAATCCATTTTTAATGATTTAAAAAAGCGATTAGCGCTCGTCAATCGAAAGAAAAAGTGGATGGTGGATTTATCTTTAGTGTCAACGTATGACTATTATGAAGGCATTCTTTTTAAAGGTTTTATTCACGGGAGTAACAATGCCGTGTTAAGTGGTGGAAGATATGATCCACTGACTGAACAATATGGAAAAAAAATACCTGCTATCGGTTTTACCTTAAATACGCAAGAACTTGTAAAAGAGGTTTTAAGATGATGAACCCTACCTACTTAACGATTGCTCTTCCCAAAGGAAGATTAGGCGATGAAGCCATTCAACGGTTTAAAGCTATAGGTTATGGTGATGCTATTGATAGCGATTCAAGAAAATTAGTGTTTGTTGATGAAGTCAAAAAATTAACATTCATGCTTGTTAAACCAAGTGATGTGATCACTTATGTTGAAAAAGGTGTTGCTGATTTAGGAATTATTGGATCTGATTCACTTTTGGAAGATGAACGAAATTTATATGAGTTATTACCGCTTGGTTTTGGTTACTGTTATTTTGCTGTTGCAGGGAAAAAAGGAGAGATCATTTATCAAAGAGATGATGTCTTAAAGATTGCTACAAAGTATCCTAATGTGACAAAAGCATATTTTAAACAAAAAAATCAGGCTATTGAAGTCATTAAACTCAATGGTTCAGTCGAACTAGCACCCTTAGTTGGGTTGTCTGATGTCATTGTTGATATTGTTGAAACCGGAAAAACACTCATTGCTAATGGTCTTGATGTAATAGAAAAAATGATGGATGTAAGTGCAAGACTTATATCAAATCCCGTATCTTATCGGTTTAAAAACGAAATCATTACAGATCTGATGGACCAATTAAAGAAAGTAGGATAAACCCATGTTAACCATAATTGAAAAACAAGATCAAAAAAAGTTTATTGATCGCATACTCAAACGATCACAAATGAATGATGAAAAAGTGATTCAAACGGTAGATATCATCATAAAACAGGTGAAAGCCTATGGTGATGAAGCTTTATTCAATTACACGAGAGCACTCGACGGTGCAGAGCTAACCACGTTTAGAGTGTCTGATGAAGAAATGAATGAAGCGTTCAAATCCATAGATCCACTACTTTTAGCAGACTTAAAAAAAGCAATGAGCAATATTCAGTTTTATCATGAAAAACAAAAGATCTCATCCTTTGAATATGAAAAAGAAAAAGGTATTATCATTGGTCAACGGGTAAGTGCAATTGAAAGTGTCGGTATTTATGTTCCAGGTGGAACAGCAGCCTATCCCTCAACCGTTTTAATGAATGTGATTCCTGCAAAAATTGCAGGAGTAAAACGGATTGTCATGATCACACCACCGAATAAACAAGGCAAAATTAACACAAACATTTTAGCAGCCGCTTATCTATCAGGTGTTGATGAAATTTATAAAATTGGTGGTGCACAAGGGATTGCTGCATTAGCCTATGGGACAAACAGTATTCCCAAAGTATCTAAAATCGTTGGTCCAGGTAACATGTATGTTGCTATGGCTAAAAAGATGGTTTCAGGTGTTGTGGGCATTGATATGATCGCAGGTCCATCTGAGGTTTTAATCATTGCTGATGAGATAGCAAATCCCAGATATATCGCATGTGATCTTATGGCTCAAGCCGAACATGATCCATCTGCAGCAGCGATGTTAATTACAACGAGCAAATCCTTAGCAGAACAAGTGAATAAGATGATTGAAGAAGAAATAAAGAGCTTAAGTAGAAGTGAGATTATTCTTACTTCGTTTAAAAACTTTGGAGCCATCTTAATCACTGATAATTTAAGGGAAGCGGTTCAGATTACTAATCAAATTGCACCTGAACATTTAGAAATATTAACAGAATCAGATGATGAAATCTTTGAACTTATTGAGAACGCGGGATCGATTTTTTTAGGGGGTTATACACCTGAACCCGTAGGTGATTATTTTGCAGGACCTAATCATACACTTCCAACCAGTGGCACAGCAACGTTTTCGTCCGCTTTATCAGTGTTAGATTTTATGAAGAAAAGTTCCTATGTCAGATATACCAAAGAAGCATTACTTGATGCTAAAGATAGCATCATTAGACTTGCAGAATCTGAACAGTTAACCGCTCACGCAAGATCGATTGAAGTGAGATTTAGAAAGAGTTGAGTAACATGAAACCAAGAAAAGCAATCGAAGATCTTAAACCTTATGAGGTCAAAGATGAGACTTATTTACTTAAATTAGATGCGAACGAATCCGAAGATTATTTAGCGTTAGAGAAGCTTGAACTCAGAGGATTGGAACTTTACCCGGATTATGATTGTAAAGCACTTAGAACGGCTTTATCTATGGATTTAAACGTGGATGCATCTTTCATCACTATGGGAAACGGTTCATCAGAACTTCTCGATTTGCTTTTTAAGGCTTATGTGAGAAAAGATGATGTTATTCTTTCATTTGATCCCTCTTTTTCTATGTATGAAATCTATGCGAATATCTATGAAGCAAATTTTGTGAAGGTTCCTTCAAATCCTGATTTTCGTTTAGATATCGATTTAATGATTGATCGTCTTTATTTGAATCCTAAAATTATTTTGATTTGTTCACCCAATAATCCAACAGGTTATTTAATACCAACAGAAGATATCAAAAGATTACTCATACAAACGAATGCGCTAGTGATTGTTGATGAAGCCTACATGGAGTTTTCATCAAAGGATTCAACATTGATTGATGAGATTGAAACGTATAAGAATTTGGTTGTTCTTCGAACGTTTTCTAAGGCATATGGATTAGCAGGAGCAAGACTTGGCTATATGCTTTCAAGTCGTGAAGCAACAGATGTCATTAAAAAGATAAGATCACCTTATCATGTAAATACGTTGTCACAAAAGCTTGGTTTACTCGCGCTTTCAAAGAAAGAATTGATACGCCAATCGATTGAAAAGATCAAACAAACAAGAACTAACTTTGAAAATGATTTAGAAAAACTAGGTTTTATCGTTTATCCTTCAGAAGGAAACTTTGTATGGGTAAAACCACCACAACTCAAGCTTAGTCAAAGACTTAAAGAAAAAGGTGTTCTCGTTAGAAAGATACAGTTTAACGATGAAGCGTATATTCGTATTACCATAAAAACAGATGAAGACATGACATTATGTCTTTCAATCATAAAGGAGATTATCCATGAGAACAAGTAAACGATCAAGAGTTACTAAAGAAACAGATATTTGGATTGAACTTAATATCGATGGAACTAGAAACATCGATATTGATACAGGAATTCCTTTTTTCGATCATATGCTTGCACTCTTCGCATTTCATGGAAAATTCGATTTAAAGATTGATGCGAAAGGTGATTTAGCAGTGGATGATCATCATACGGTTGAAGATGTAGGGATTATATTAGGTCAAGCATTTAAAGAAGCGATTGCTGATTATAAGGGAATTAATCGGTATGGATCCGTTTTTCTTCCGATGGATGAAGCTTTATCTAGAGTCGTGGTTGATATATCAAACAGACCTTATCTTGTGTTTAATGCAACATTTAAACAAGATAAAGTAGGGACATTATCGACAGAAAATGTGTATGAATTCTTTAAAGCATTTGTTCAAGAAGCAAGAATTAATTGTCACATTGAACTTCTTTATGGCATGAATGACCATCATAAAATCGAATCTATCTTTAAAGGGTTTGGGCGTGCGATGAAAGAAGCTTTAAAAATCGTTGATGAAGAACTTCCTTCAACCAAGGGGCTACTCTGATGAATGTGATTTTAGATTATGATAGTGGTAATTTAGATTCGGTTTTAAGAGGTTTTTTAGATGCAGGAATTGATTCTATTATCTCAAAAGAGGTACCTGATATTAAAGAAGCAACTTCACTCGTTTTACCTGGTGTAGGGGCTTTTGGGGATGCGATGGATGCATTAAAAAAATCTGGGTTAATTCCACTCATTAAAGAACATGTCAAACAGGAGAAGTTTCTCTTTGGGATTTGTCTTGGTATGCAACTTTTATATGAAAAAGGATATGAGCATGGTGTTTTTGAGGGGCTAGGTTTAATACATGGTTCAGTGAAATATCTAGATATTGAAATGAAAGTTCCACACATGGGTTGGAATCAGTTAAGTTTCTTTAAACCACAAGATCCGATTTTATCAAAGATCAAAGAAAATGATCATGTTTATTTTGTTCACTCTTATTATGTCGAATCTAATCATGAAGAACTTGTGAGTTATACCATGTACGAAACATTGATTCCTGCGATTGTGAGAAAAAACAACATTTATGGAACGCAATTTCATCCTGAAAAATCGGGCAGTGTAGGTGCACGCATTTTGCAAGCTTATAAGGAGATATTAGATGATTATCTATCCAGCGATTGATTTAAAAAATAAATGTGTTGTTAGACTCATTCAAGGTGATTTTAAGCAAGAGACAATATATAGTAAACAACCTGTTAAAATAGCTAAATCATTTGAACTTGAAGGTGCATCGCATCTTCATATTGTCGATTTAAATGGTGCTGAAGAAGGTGATATGATTCATGAATGTACCATTGATGAAATCATATCAAAGACGAATTTATCCGTTCAAGTGGGCGGAGGAGTTCGAACGCTTGAACGTGTGAAACAACTTTTAGAATTAGGGGTTACCGATGTCATTGTTGGGTCTATTGCTATTGAAGATCCAGCGCTTTTAGAAACGATGGTGAAAACATACCCCAATCGTATCATTGTATCGATTGATGCAAAAGATGGTTATGTGCTAACCAAAGGGTGGCAAGAAAAAACCCAACAAAAAGCATTAACTTTTATAAAAACAATGGAGAACATAGGTATAAAAAAAATTGTTTATACAGATGTATCTAAGGACGGAATGTTATCTGGTCCAAGTTTTGAACAGTTAGCGTTATTACTGAAGATTACTTCTATGAAGATTATTGCATCTGGTGGGATAACATCACTTGAAGATTTGATTAAGTTAAACCGAATGGGGCTTTATGGTGCCATTGTTGGAAAAGCTTTATATGAAAAAAGGTTTACGCTTAAGGAGGCTATCTTATGCTTACAAAACGAATTATACCGTGCTTAGATGTGAAAGATGGTCGTGTCGTAAAAGGAAAAAAATTTGAAGGTATTAAAGATGTTGATGATCCTGTTACACTTGCTAGATTTTATAAAGAGCAAGGTGCTGATGAGTTGATGTTTTATGATATTACAGCATCTTATGAAAAAAGAGAAATTTCATTAGACTTTGTATCTAAGGTCGCTAAAGAGATCAACATTCCTTTTTGTGTAGGTGGTGGTGTTGAGTCGATTGGTGATTTTACGAAGATCTTAAGAAAAGGTGCAGATAAAATTTCAGTTAACTCAGGTGCAGTTAAAAATCCTTCACTCATTAAGGAAGCGTCTCTTAAATTTGGTAATCAATGTGTCGTTTTATCGATTGATGCGAAAAAAGATGAATTTGGCACATACGTTGTTTATACACAAGGTGGAAGAGTGAAAACTGATTTAGAAGCGATTGCTTGGGCTAAAGAAGGTGTTCGTTTGGGTGCAGGTGAAATCTGTATCAATTCGATTGATGAAGATGGTATGAAAAATGGATATGATGTAGAGCTTTTAGATCTTTTAACAAAGGCAGTGAATGTACCGGTGATTGCATCGGGTGGTGCTGGTAAAAAAGAACATTTTTTAGAAGCACTAAAAGAAACATCAGTCGATGCCGTTTTAGCTGCATCAGTCTTCCATTATCAAGAGATTTTAATTCCAGAACTAAAGACGTATTTATATGATGCAGGTATTGCAATTAGAAAATGAGGAACAAAAGATGAAAACAATAAAGTTTAATGAACAGGGATTAGTTCCCGTAATTACACAAAGCTATGATACAAACGAAGTTTTGATGATGGCATATATGAATGAAGAAGCCTTGAAGAAAACCATCGAAGAAAAGGTTGCATACTATTATAGTAGATCAAGACAAACCTTATGGAAAAAAGGTGAAACATCAGGCCATATTCAAAAGGTTAAAGCGATGTATGTTGACTGTGACCAAGATGCGATTTTGCTGCGTGTGGACCAACAAGGTGTTGCATGCCACACCATGAATCGCTCATGCTTTTTTGAACCTATCTTTGAAGATGAATCCGATGAAGGAAATTCTTTTGTCATTGATGAGGTTTTTGCAACCATTGAGGAACGAAGAAAAAATCCAGTAGAAGGATCTTATACAAATTACCTATTTACGAAAGGTTTAGATAAGATTTTAAAGAAAGTTGGAGAAGAAACTGCGGAAGTCATTATTGGTGCGAAAAACAGAAATAAAGACGAATTAGTCTATGAAATTTCTGATCTGGTTTATCATACGCTCGTTTTAATGGTTGAACAAGGTTTAACACCAGATGATATTCGAAATGAATTAAAACGGAGAAGAGAAAAATGAAAAATCCCAACATCATTGATTCTCATATACATACGAACTATTCACCTGATGCAGATCCAAAAGCAACATTTAAATCTTATGTTGAAAAAGCGAAATCAATGGGGATTTCACGTTTAGTCTTTACTGATCATGTTGATTTTGATAGTCCAGCAGCTATTTTTGATCATCCAATCGATTATGATATCTATATCAAAGATATGAATAAGGTTATGAATGAAACTTCATTTCCATTAAGCTTAGGTGTTGAGATTGGTTATCAACCGCATTTAAATCAACGACTTGAGTCATTTCTAAGTCGTTACCCCTTTGAATTTGTGATTTGTTCAATCCATGTAGGCGATGGTCTTGATTTTTATAATGGCGATTTTTTCAAAGGTAAAACACAGAAAGAAGCTTATCAGCGTTACTTTGATATCTGTTTAGAAACGGTAAAAACATATGATCATTTTGATGTATTTGGTCATTTAGATTATATTATCAGATATGGTGGTTATGAGGTAAGAAGGTATCTCTATCAAGATCATCAAGAAACGATTGAAGAGATTTTAAAAGTGTTAATCGAAAAAGGTAAAGGCATTGAAATTAATACGTCAGGTTTAAGATATGGGTTAGGTATGGTTCATCCAACTTTGGATATCATGAAAACGTATAAGAAACTTGGTGGAAAGATTATAACATTTGGATCAGATGCACATAAAATCAATGATTATTATGCGGGGTTTGAAGAAGCGATTTCTTTATTAAGAGAAGCTGGATTTGATGAGATCACTGTTTTTGAACAAAGAAAACCAAAGTTTATTAAAATATAAAAGCCGTTTGGCTTTTTTTATGCTTGATAGATGTGCTTAATTACGTTATCATGAAACTAGAATGATTAACGAGGTGGCACATGAAAATCAAAGATTTTATTTGGATTGGTATCTTCATCGGTATTTCTTTATTCGTTTTTTTACCAACAACAAATCCAGTTTTTGTCAAACTTACACAGAATTACCCCTATATGATGGGATTTATAAAGACGATGATTTTGGCGAGTATGGGCGAACTACTTGTAAGAAGAATCAAAACAGGATCGTATTTTGGAGATCCTGGATTTTACTTAAAAGCTATCATTTGGGGTT
>MIDA01000031.1 GCA_001830045.1 Tenericutes bacterium RIFOXYA12_FULL_35_10
ATCTGTTTTTCTTTCATAAACATCTAAAACACGTCCTTTATCATCGACAATGAACCCTAATTCAGAGGATTCAAATTCGATTTCACCACGTTTTTTGCGAATAACTTTGAGTTGTTGTGAAAGCTCATTCATATGAATTAGCATCTGTTCAATCTTTTCATCACCTAAAGATTTATTGTGAATCAAGAACTGATTAACTTCGTCATAAGTCATTCTTCGTTTACTTTCGATAAATGACTTTTGAATATCGTATCCTTCAACTTTACCTTCTTTACTGATAGTCATTATGCAGGATAGTGTTAGTTTGATCTCATGTGGATTTAGCGAGCACCAGTCATTCGATAATTTATGGGGTAACATCGGAATCACACGGTCAGCTAAATAAGAAGATGTTGAACGTCGATATGCTTCATCATCAAGTGCAGTTCCTTCTTTAACATAATGTGATACATCGGCGATATGAACACCTAATATATAGTGATCATCTTTGACTTCTAAACTAATCGCATCATCTAAATCTTTAGCATCTTTACCATCAATGGTAATGATGAGTTGATGTGTTAAATCAAGTCTTTCCTTCTTTTCTTGTTCAAAATCAATCTTAATATCGTGAACAGATGCCATCACATCATCAGAAAAAGTTTGTGGCCAGTCGTAAGCAGCAACAATCTTTAACGTATTGATATCTGGATCATTTAAGTGACCAATGATTTTTTTGACTTTACAGTAAACCGCAAATTGGTCAATTGATTCGACTTCAAGCATAACAACATGACCAAAAACAAGGTCTTCGCCACCATCGACTTCAAGTCTTCGATCAATATAGGTATCAGGTTCAAAGAAAAGTCCTTTTTTTGTTTCCTTAACGGTTGCAACCACTAAAGAAAGAGCTCTTTTACAGACGTAAATAACTCTGGGGGCAACCCCTTCTTTCACTAAGACGATATCATCATGCATGGCATCTAATAAATCGCGACCTTCTAGATAGACGTCTTCTAATTCCTGTCTTAAAAATCCAAACGTTTTCTTATGATCAAGTCGACCAATTAAGATATCTGGTTTTAATACGTAATAGGGATCTTCGAAAAGAATATGTGGATAGAGCGTTAAATCCAATTCTCCACATAAGTCCTTATGTAATTTTCTGGTTTGATGTTCATAGAACATAATATAAATTTGTTTCATAGGTTTACCTCACACGTATTATATCATGAATGGGGAGGTTTTCACCTGCCCCATTCCGTTATCATTTTTGATTTAAATATTTTTCGAGTAACTCGAGTTTAACTTTATGATGTGTCATTGCGCCACCTTCATGACCTGCTTCTGGATATTCATAGAGTTCTCTATCAACATCTAAATGATCAAATGCTTTCATAAAGTAGCGTGCAGGACAAACCTCATCTTTTAATCCAACAGAGGTAATGATAGGTGCTTTAATTCTTTGTGCAAAAAACATGAGGTCAAAGTACTTTAAAGATTCATAGATGTGATTTGTATCTAATTTATGTTCAGTCATGTAGTCAGCAATTTCTCTAATCGATCCATTTTTCGTTTCAATGCGACCTTTAAAGTAACTATAACTAGGTACATCTGCAAACGTTAGAAAAATATCAGCAAGACCTGCAAGTGCAAATACGATTCCCCCACCTTGAGATCCTCCATGTAAAATCACTTTCTTTGGATCAACGAAGTCGAGCGTTTTAACAAGTTCAATCAATTGAAGACCATCTTGATAAACATGCTTTAAATAATAATGTACGGGATAACCTAAACCTCTAGTCATCAAGCGATGATCACCTGAAGGGTATGGAAAACGGTCCATGGTTTGACCTTTTTGACCTCTAATATCAATAGCAAAAACATTGACACCTAACTGGTACCAATCTAAGTATTCTTCTGGGTTCCCCTTGTGCCAGCCATAACCATGAAACATCAGGATCGTTGGTCGTTGACCTTCTTTGTGTTTTAAATAAAACCCGTAAACTTTTTCCTTTTTAGCTCCCCGGTAGCTAAAATCCCCAATTTCATCAATACCTTCTCTTGATGACACGTGGTGCACCTGAAAGGTAAATGGAATCTCGCGAAGTTCATCTTTGGCATGTCTCCAAAATGCATCAAACTGCTTCGGTTCTAACCATTCATCCATCGCTCATTCCTCCCTTGTTTTCATTATAGACCTTATCTTTCATACATGCACCAAAATCGTAAACTTTTTGATGTTTTTCTATATTGAAAAGCGTTATAATAAATTGGATGTGAAATGAGGGGACATACATGAAATCACTACTCCGTTATCTATATAAAGATAAAGTATTTATTGTTGCATTGATCTTCGCGGTTGGATCGATGTTTTTTATAACTCCTTCACTTGCATATTTTGACTATATCAACTATAAAGTTTTGATTATTATGTTCACATTGATGCTTGCTGTTGCGGGCATTTATGAAACCCATTTTTTTGATTATGTTGCCACCAAGTTAGTCATGCACTTAAAATCAATCAAGTGGATTGGATTAGTCATTATCATCGTCACGTTCTTTTTAGGGATGCTTCTTACTAATGATGCTGTTCTATTAACGCTTGTTCCATTTACGATCTTTATTACGAAACACACCAAACAAGAAAAATATGCAGTGATCATTATCATTTTACAAACGATCGCAGCAAACATGGGGAGTGCCCTCACCCCGATGGGAGATCCTCAAAACATTTATCTTTATGCGTTTTATGATATTCCTTTTACTGACTTTTTGATGACAACTGCGGTTGTCACCATTTCAGGATTTATTCTTGTGACATCAACTGCCATGATTAAAATTCCTCACGTAGTATGTACCCTCAATATTACAACACCTACTGTCGATTGGAAAAAATTCTTCTTATACATGCTCATCATGATCAATGCATTACTTGCTGTGCTACGCATCGTAGATGAACAATATACGATCATAATTACAACCATCTTAGGTCTGATCTATGGAAGACACTTATTTAAAAAAGTTGATTACACACTGCTTCTTACCTTCACATCATTTTTCATCTTTACCGGTAATCTTGCACAAATCACGTGGATCAGTGATGCAGTATCATCACTGCTTAATTCAAGAATTTCTGTATACTTCACGAGCCTAATCGCATCACAGTTTATCTCTAACGTTCCAGCTGCAGTTCTCCTATCAACATTTACAGATAGACTCTACTGGCAACCTCTTTTACAAGGAGTTAACGTCGGTGCCATGGGAACCATTATCGGATCTTTAGCAAGTTTAATCACCTTTAAATACATCATAAGAGAGTATCGTAGTGAAGCAAAAACTTACCTCATTACCTATTCCATCATCTCTATTATCTTTATCACAATCATCACAATACTTACCTTAACAATCACACTATAGCGGCTTAACAAAGCCGTTATTTTTTTATAAAAAAAGAGGTTTCATGAAGAAACCTCTTTGGATTATGTATCAAACTACTTCTTTAAATTGTAGAAAGATTTTAAACCAAGATATTGTGCAGTACCTGCAAGTTGATCTTCAATTCTAAGTAATTGATTATACTTAGCAATACGATCTGTACGTGATGCAGAACCTGTCTTGATTTGACCTGCATTAGTCGCAACCGCGATGTCTGCGATTGTTGTATCTTCAGTTTCACCTGATCTGTGTGAAACGACTGCAGTATAACCTGCACGTTTTGCCATTTCAATCGCATCAAATGTTTCTGTTAATGTACCAATTTGGTTGACCTTAATTAAAATGGAATTTGCAACACCATTTTCAATACCACGTGATAATTTTTCTGTGTTAGTTACAAATAGATCATCACCAACAAGTTGAATTTTACTACCTAATAACTTAGATAAGTATGCCCAACCTTCCCAGTCATTTTCATCAAGACCATCTTCAATCGAAATGATTGGATATTTTGCAATTAAACCTTCATAGAAATGAGCAAGTTCTTTCGATGTAAATTCTTTTCCACCTTCACCTGCTAATACGTAAGTCTTTGTTTCTTTATTGAAGAATTCAGAAGAGGCAACATCCATACCTAAGAAAATGTCTTTTCCAGGTGTGTATCCTGCTTTTTCGATGGCTTCCATAATCACTTGAAGTGCTTCTTCGTTAGAACCTAAGTTTGGCGCGAAACCACCTTCGTCACCAACGCTGGTGTTGTAACCTTTTTTCTTTAATACGCTCTTTAAGTTATGAAATACTTCAACACCCATACGAATCGCTTCTTTAAATGATTTAGCACCAACTGGTAAAATCATGAATTCTTGGAAGTCAACGTTGTTGTCCGCATGTGAACCACCATTGATGATGTTCATCATAGGAACTGGTAATTGTTTTGTATTGAAACCACCAAGATATTGGTATAATTCAACACCTAAGAAGTCAGCAGCTGCTCTAGCACATGCCATAGAGACACCTAAAATCGCGTTTGCTCCTAATTTTGACTTGTTCTTTGTGCCATCAAGTTCAATCATCAGTTTGTCGATTGCAACTTGGTTTGTTACATCAAAACCGATTAATTCTGGTGCAATCACTTCATTAACGTTCGTAACTGCATTTAAAACACCTTTACCTAAATAACGCTTTTTGTCACCGTCTCTTAATTCGACAGCTTCATGTTCTCCCGTAGATGCTCCTGATGGAACAATTGCGCGTCCAAACGCGCCTGAGTCTGTGTAAACTTCGACTTCAACGGTTGGGTTACCGCGTGAGTCTAGCACTTCGCGTGCATAAATATCGCTGATAAATGGCATAATTTCACTCCTTTATTTAGTTTATTGCCTGTTATTTAACCATTATTATTATACACAAATTACTTGTGTTTTGAAATAATATTACCAATAAAAACGTTTACTTACTAAATCGGTAACTATAGATGATCCCCACAATGAAGAAGATCACATCTAAGATATTATTGATTCCAAAAAAGTTTGCACCTAATGGATTTAAAAATCTAAAATAAAGTAACGGATTTAAAAGTGAGATTGCAATCTCTGTATTAATCGCATTACTGATAAAGTAAATACCTGTTGTCAGTGTCACATGCATCAAATAAAAAGAGATGATGAAGAAGAAGACACTTAAAAAAGAATATAAAATATGATAGTTTTGATAAGATGATTGAATTCTTTTAGCAATCAAATGTGCTAAGATTAACAAAAACAACCATGTTAATGAAAACTGCAAAAAATACATAAATACTAAATGCAATACACCGATGATTAATCCCCCTGTAAATGACATAAAAATGCCCGATCCAAGAACGGGCATTAAGTCTTCCCGGTGTATAGGTTTTTTGAATTCATGTTTTAAATCCATGAGATCAACCTCCAGGGTGATTATATCATATTACAGTTCGAGATACTTTAAGCGTGGCTTGATAAGTAAAAACAATATCGTTACAATCGCAGCTTTCACGATGTTAAATGGTGTATAACTTGCCACAACAAACCAGAAGAAATTTAAAACTGTAAATTCAATGTTATATCCGAATAATGTATACGTTACAGCATCAGGAACATAACTGAAAACCGTTAAATGAATCGCTCCACTTTCCGATAAGCCAAACAGTGATAGATAAAGTGGTGTACCAATTAAGAAATTAATCAAAACCATAAATAAAGATAAGAAAACGATATTCATGGATAACATAACGATCCATTCTCTTTTCATAATCTTAGCACCATTGACACTCACCTCATAAATGAGTGGTTTATCCTTTTGACCAAGAACTTTCTTCGTCAAATGGAAAGCTGCAATCAGTGCAAATGATGCGGTCATCGCAAGCATTTCACCAACTAAATCAGCAAAATCAAATCCTTTATAAATACGTCTTGCTAACGTTCTTACCAAGACGACCATAAATGATTCTTTTGTACCCATCACATAAAGTGATACTAAAATCGCAATTTCACTAAAATCCAGTTTCACAAAAGGCGCAAACGGACCTGTGAGAATCGGCCATGGAATTTCGATTAACCCCAAGACGATCGATACCGCAGCGAGCGATACCACATAAAGCATTTTTTTCAGACGCAAGTAATTTGACATTGTTATTTTCCTCCTTTTTTTAACAAATAAAAAACGCCAAATTACTTCGGCGATAAAAGAGCGTCAAAAAATTGACATATCCTTCTTCCATCCAGACTTTACTGTCGGTCCTTGAATTACACAAGGTCTGCCCTAAGGCTCGCGGACTATACCGCCGGTCCCGAATTACACGGTGCCCCGAAGTATTTAATTACGCTTTTATTGTATCATACTTTTTCTAAACTTCAAGTAGAACTATAATCACTCGATTTGAAAACGTTTTTTTTGCATTCATTTTAATGATTATTTGTTTTTAAAGTATAATGAATGTGGAATAAACGATAAGGAGTACACTATGAACAAAAAATTTGTTGGATTAATTATTATGGATGGTTATGGACTTGCTCCAGCCAGCCCAAGCAATTCAGTATCACTTGCAAAAAAACCTTTTTTAGATCAACTATTCAATGAATACCCCAATAACACCCTTCAAGCAAGCGGTGAATATGTAGGTCTTCCTGATGGTCAAATGGGTAATAGTGAAGTTGGTCACCTTAACTTAGGTGCAGGACGCATTGTCTATCAATCTTTAACAAGAATCAATGTTGCGATTAAAGATGGATCATTTTACAAAAACCAAGCTTTCTTAGATGCAGTTAAACATGCTAAGAAAAACAAATCAAACCTACACATCTTTGGACTTGTCTCTGATGGTGGTGTACATGCGTACCCAACACACATCAAAGCACTCCATGAATTAGCAGTTAAAGAAGGTGTTACACCTTATTTACATGCTTTTATGGATGGTAGAGATACACCTCAAATGTCTGGTTATGGTTTCTTAAAAGATTTAATGGATCACGGCATGAAAGTCGCAACCGTTTCAGGTCGTTATTACGCGATGGACCGCGATAACAACTGGGATCGTATCCAAAAAGCTTATAACAACATGACCTTAGGTACAGGTAAACATCAAGATGCATTAAAAGGGATTCAAGCATCTTATGATGAAGGTGTTACCGATGAATTTATTATTCCTTTTGTTTCAGATGAAAAAGGATTGATCAAAGATCATGATGCCATCATTTTCGCAAACTTTAGACCTGATAGAGCGATTCGTATTGCAACTGCATTCTCAAATCCAGAAAAAACATCGTTATATCAAACTCCAGGTAAAGCAAACTTTGATTTATCACACACATTAAAAGACATCTTCTTTGTATCGATGATGCACTATAACGAATCTGTTAAAGGACCTTTAGCTTATGAACTACAAACCTTAGATAAACTCTACGGTGAAGTGATTGCAGAAAACGGTCTTAAACAACTTCGTATTGCAGAAACAGAAAAATATGCCCATGTCACTTTCTTCTTTGACGGTGGTTCTGAAAAAGATTTAAAGGGAAGTACACGTATTTTAGTTGAATCTCCAAAAGTTCCTACTTATGATTTAAAACCTGAAATGAGTGCATTTGAGGTAAGAGATAAAGCAGTTGAAGCGATTAAGAGTGGTGCATTTGATACCATGGTCTTAAACTTCGCTAACCCAGATATGGTTGGTCATACCGGTTCTATTGAGGCTGCAACCAAAGCGGTTGAAACAGTTGATCAATGTACTAAAGATGTGGTTGAAGCCATTCTATCCATAGGTGGTGTTGCTATTGTCTTAGCTGACCACGGTAATGCTGAAAAGATGAGAGATGACGAAGGAAATCCTCATACAGCACATACAACAAACTTAGTACCCGTTGTTATCACGAAAAAAGACATTAAAGTCAATACCGGTGCACTCTGTGATGTCGCACCCACCATGTTAGATCTTTTAGGTGTTAAGCAACCTAAAGAAATGACAGGTAAGAGTTTAATTATCAAATAAATAATTTTATATAAACAAAAAAAGACGGTTAAATTCAACCGTCTTTTTGTTAATCATTGTTCAAAAATTAATCAACGTGAGCCTTAGAGAAGTCAACTGTACCAAGTACGCTTCTACCCCAATCTTCTACATATGATTTCACATACATGAAGTCTGAATAGTGGTACACTGGAATAATTGGCATATCGCCCATGAATTCATCTTGTGCAGCATATAGCTTTTCAAAATGAACTGACATTGATGTTGTTGCTTGTGCTTCAGCAATGAGTGTATCAAATGCTGGGTTATCATAGTTTGGATCATTATATGCATTTTCTTTTGTGAAAATTGCAAGCATACCAATAGGATCCATAAAGTCTGTTAACCAACCACCACGTGCAACGTCAAAGTTATCATTCTTTCTTGTTTCTTGGAATACTGCCCATTCTTGGTTACCTAATTGCATTTGGAAACCGAGAACTTGATTCCATGATTCTTGAATGAGTTGAGCTACTTGAGCATGTGCATCAGATGTGTTGTAGAGTAAAGTTTCATCTTCTAGTGCATCTTGAAGTTGTGCAACAGTCATATTCATTTCAGTAGCTGCTTGGCTAAATAATGTGACTGCTTCATCGAAGTTTGCATCATCAGTAACCATGCCATAAGCACCTGCAGTTTCAAAGAAGTCATTACCTTCATGATCGACAAATCCTGGTGGAACGAAACCTGCTGCTGGAACTTGACCACCTGCTAATGCTTCGACGATAGCTTCTCTATCAATAGCATAAGCAAGAGCTTGTCTTAACTTAAGATTTTGATATAAAGTATCATTTAAATTAAATGAATAGTAGTAAGTACCAAGAAGTGGGAAAACATAGAAGTTTGGATCTTCTGCAATTAAACGTGTCATTTCTGATGTTGGAACTTGAGGAATAAAATCAAGTTCGCCAGCAACGAATGCGTCATATGCTGTAGATTCGTTATCAATGAATTTACCTTCAATACGATTTAATTTAACCGTATCAGCACTCCAGTATTCTTCATTCTTTTCAAGAACTAAACCATCACCAATGGTGTATTCAGTTAACTTGAATGGTCCATTAGAAACAGCAAGTGATGGAACTTTAGCCCATAGGCCATCTTCACCACCGGCAGCTTCTACTGAAGCTTGTTTAACTGGCATGAAATGATAGAATGCCATTAAGCTGACAAAATAGCTTGTTGGGTTAACGAGTTCAAACTGCAATGTATAATCATCAACTGCAGTAATCCCTACTTCAGCCCATAATGCTTCAGCATCATAACCTTCTTCTTCTGGATCAGAGAATACAAAGTCAACAGCGCCAACAACATTGGTATATTCCCAAATCCAAGAATATTCTGATGCTGTTAGTGGGTCCATCGCACGACGATAGGTGTAAATAAAGTCATCTGCTGTAAGCGGTGTGCCGTCACTCCAATTTGACTGACGAAGATTGAAAGTCACAGTTTTACCATCTGTACTGGTTTCCCATGATTCTGCAATACCGGGTTGCACAATACCATTAAATTCACGAACTAATCCTTCATGTGTGTTATTGATGACATCGCCGCCATCTGAAGCACCATTTAAGGATGGGTCTAGTGTTAGTGGATCTGCACCAATGTTCCATCTCAATACACCTGGGATGCCTTTTTCTTTAGGCTGACAAGCGACGAGAGCAACAGCAAAGAGTACAATCACTAACAGTGATACAAATTTCTTCATACGTTCTCTTCTCTCCTTTTTTGTTTATTTCAACACCTTTTCGGTGAATAAACCACGAATCTCTTCAACTAAGTGACAAGCCACAAAGCGTTTGGGCTCCACTTCTCTCACTTCTGGTGTTTCGCTAAAACATCTTTCTTTAGCATAACGACACCGTGAAGCAAATCTACACCCTGGTTTCGGGTTAATGGGACTCATGACATCCCCTTCTAAAATAATTCTCTTTTCTGACATTCTAATCTTTGGGTCTGCAATCGGAATAGATGATAGTAAGGATTCTGTGTAGGGGTGAAGTGGTCTTTCATAAACGGCATCACTTTCCCCAATTTCCATGATTTTTCCTAAATACATCACACCAATACGATCACTGATATGTCTAACCATCGATAGGTCATGAGCAATAAATAAATACGTTAAATTAAATTCTTTTTGTAAATCTTCAAGCATATTGATGACTTGCGCTTGAATGGATACGTCTAATGCACTAATCGGTTCATCAGCAACAATCATTTCAGGATTGAGTGCTAATGCACGTGCTATGCCAATACGTTGACGTTGTCCGCCTGAGAATTCATGAGGATAACGTCCAGCATGTTCTCTTTTTAAACCAACTTTTTCTAAAAGCTCGTGAACCCTTGTTTCAATTTCTTCTTTCGTTCCTAAAATCCGATGTGTTTTAATCCCTTCCGAGATGATTTCAAATACAGTCATTCTCGAATTTAGAGAAGCATACGGATCTTGGAAGATCATCTGAACTCTTTTTCTAAAGGGCTTTAACTCTCTTTCAGATTTATCTGAGTAATCAACACCATCAAAAATGATGTTTCCTCCGGTTGGCCGGTAAAGATTAACAATCACGCGTCCGGTTGTCGTTTTACCACAACCAGATTCTCCAACAAGACCAAAGGTTTCGCCTTTATAAATCTCAAAGGATATATCATCGACCGCAGCTAACACTTTTTTATGACCCATGGTTGTTAAATCAAAGTATTTCTTTAAATTGACAACTTTAAGTAGTGGTTCTTTGATTTGATCATTCATGATGTTCACCTGCTACTTTCGTATAGCCTTCAACATCGGGTGCATCCTTATCATGTAACCAGCATGCTGCTAAATGTTCTTTATCAATCTTATAGAGTGGTGGACGTTTGGTTGCACAAATTTCCATCGCATGCTTACATCTTGGATAAAATGGGCATCCCATCGGTGGTTCTAAAAGATCAGGTGGTGTTCCATCAATTGGAATCAAGCGTTTACGCTCTCCAGTAACGTTTTTAGGAACAGATTGATGCAACCCCTTCGTATAGGGATGTTCTGGACGATCAAAGATGTCTAAGACAGAACCTTGTTCCATGATGAGTCCACCATACATGACGATTACCTTATTACAAGCCTCTGCAATTACCCCTAAATCATGGGTAATTAAGATGATGGATAAATCTTTCTTTTCCTTTAAATCTTTAAGCAATTCTAAGATTTGAGCTTGAATCGTCACATCAAGCGCTGTGGTTGGCTCATCTGCAATCAGTAATTTTGGATTACATGAGATTGCCATCGCAATCATCGCTCTTTGTCTCATCCCACCAGAAAATTGGTGAGGATATTGTCTAATTCTTGTTTCCGGTTCAGGAATATTGACTAATTTTAATAACTCAATTGCTCGTTGATGTGCTTCTTCCTTTGATAAATTTGTATGTCTTAATATAATCTCTTTGATTTGACTACCCACTCTAAATACGGGGTTTAATGAAGTCATTGGATCTTGGAAGATCATGGCCATATCATTTCCACGAATATCAGATAACTCCTGATGACTCATTTTCGCAATATCATGACCATCAAATAGGATCGATCCTTCTGTAATTTTACCGGGTTGATCAATAAGTCCCATAATTGAAAGTGATGTCACACTCTTACCAGAACCTGATTCACCAACAATCCCTAAAATATCACCTTTTTCAAGGTCAAAACTGATACCACGAACAGCTTGAACTTCACCCATGTGGGTAAAAAAACTGGTATGGAGGTTTTTAACTTCAAGTACTTTCATGTTGATTACCCCTTTCTCAGTTTCGGATCAAGTGCTGAACGCAATCCATCACCGAAGAAGTTAAATGCTAAAATCGTGACAGCTATCGCAGCTGCAGGGAAAACAAGTTGATAAAATGACGATCTAAATACTTTAACAGCATCATTAGCTAACGTACCCCAAGAGGATTGTGGTGCGGATGCTCCTAGACCAATAAAACTTAAGAAGGCTTCGGTAAAGATAGCTGATGGGATCATCATCGTAATCGATACAATAATCGGTCCTAAAGCATTAGGTATTAAATGTTTTAAAATAATCTTAAATTTAGAAACACCTAAAGCACGTGCTGCTAAAACGAATTCTTGGTTTTTTAAGCCTAAAACTTGTCCTCTAACTAATCTTGCCATACCAACCCAATAGACTAAGCCTAAGGTTAGGATGACCGTAAACATGCTATTATCATCTAAAAGAACCATAATCAAAATAACATAGAGTAACAGCGGTATCGAGTTGATGACATCTAAGACACGCATCATAATATCATCGACCATGCCACCTTCTAATCCTGAAATCGAACCGTAAATGACACCGATGATTAAATTGACGAGTGCAGCAACTAATGCGATGAATAATGATATTCTTGCACCATACATCACACGAGTTAAAACATCTCTACCAAATTCATCAGATCCCCAAGGGAATAGTTTATTCGAAACCATACCTTCTGGAACTTTATATTCAATACCTCTAAAGATAATGCTGTATTCGATACCTTCATCTTGTAAATCTGGTCTTAATTTATAAGAATAGTCTAGGGTAACAAGTTCATCACCATAGGTAAAATAGAATTTGTTATTAATTAAATCACGACTATCTTCTTTTAATTTAGCAGTTAATCTACCGTTTGCTGTTGATGTGTATAAACTATACTGCGTGCTGTTGAAATAGAAATATTCATCACCCGCTTTCATCAATTGAATGCGTGGTGGAATATTGGCATACCCAACAATTTGGTCACTATAAGAATAAGGTGAAAGGAGTGGTCCAAAAACGGCAAATAAAGTCATTAAACCAATCACAACTAAACCAACCATGGCAAGCTTATTCTTCTTTAATCTGCGCCATGCATCCTTCCAGTAGGTCAGACCCGGTCTAATTTGTTCACTGCTAATCTTTTCACTTTGGTCTAAAACGCGAAATGATGAGTTCATTAGTCTGCCCTCCGTTTCCCAAGTTTAATACGAGGATCGATAAATGAATATAAGATATCGACGATCAATACCATTAAAATATAAAATGCTGCATAGAAGACAGTGACACCGACGATTAACGTATAGTCACGGTTTGTTACACCTTCAACGAAACGTTTACCAATACCGGGAACCGCGAACACATTTTCAACAACGAATGACCCTGTCATAATCGCTGCAATCATCGGTCCAATATAAGTAATAACAGGAATTAAAGCATTCTTTAATGCATGCTTGCTCAATACTTTAAATTCAGAAATCCCATTCGCACGTGCAGTGCGAATATAATCTTGTTGTAATACTTCGAGCATTGAAGATCGTGTTAGTCTAGCAACAAAGGATACAGAATATCCAGTTAACGCTAAGACTGGTCCTATATAGGTAAGGACGTTGTCTTTATTAAATAACAATGGAACCCACGCCAATTTAACGCCAAAAATATAAAGAAAGAGGGTCGCGACAATAAAACTTGGAATCGTTACCCCTAAGGTTGCAAAGATCATGACGGTATAATCTATGGGTTTATTCTGTTTAAGTGCGGAGATGATCCCAATCGGTATCCCCACTAAGACAATTAAGACGACTGCGATAAATCCGATGGTTGCTGTAATTGGAAAACCTGCAGAAATCAATTGATTTACCGTAAATCCTTTTTGAGAAAACGATGGTCCAAGTTTAAATTGGACAAGGTCAACCATGTAATCGATGTACTGTTCTCCAAGAGGTGCATTTAGGTTATATTTTTCTTGAAGAGCTTCTTCAATTTCTGCTGGAAGTGAACGTTCTCTTGTGAATGGACCTCCAGGAATCGCACGCATCATGAAAAAAGTTAATGTCGCAATGATAAAGAGTGTAAATAGAGCTGATAAGACGCGTTTAATATAATAACCCATTGCCTACCTCCATGAAGTAAATTGGTTTTAATCTTTGCAAGAATTTTACACCTATAACTATAAAATTTCAATATTTTGAATGAAAATATTTTGAAATACGAATTACTTTTTTTAGAATATGCGCGTGGGTATATGATGTTATAGTAAATATACTATAAAAAGAGTGTCTCAATGAAAATGCTTTGAAAATGAAAACGTTTTTCAAACATAACTCATTTAAGATTAATGAAAGAAAAATGATAGAAAAACAAAAAAGAGATAGAAAAACACGCTCTATCTCATTCATTGATGTTATATTCTTTATTCGGTTTCTTCATCCATTTCAAGAACGTCTAAATCATAACCTAAATGTTTAACTGCATCGACCAACTTAATCTCGTTGGTGTTTTTGTCATCAAAAACAATTTTACCCATCTTATTTCCTAGATCATAATCAAAGTGCGTTGCACCGGCGGAATAAAGTGCGTTTTCTATGGTTGTCATACAGCTGGTACAATGCATGAGTCCTTTAAGACTTACATACATGACTGGCATGGCGAACCTCCTTTTATAAAGATTGTTTGATATAGTATTCAATAATCGCTTGTGTTCCTAAATCTTGCATGTTTTCACTGACTAAAATGTCATAAATACGCGCAACTTTCTCAACAACAACAAGCGGTAAGTTTCCTTTTTCTTCTAAAACAAGTTTCAAATCCTTTAAAAAGTGTTTGATGAAAAATCCTGGTTTATAATCTTTTATAATCATTTTGGGTCCATTGTTTTGGGCTTGCCACGAACTTGCTGAACCACCTGTAATGACTCTTAACATCTTTTCTTGGTCAAGTCCTTTTGATTTTGCATAAAACAAGGCTTCAGCAACCCCAGAAATCGCACCTGCTATTGCAGTTTGATTTGCGAGTTTTGCATGCTGACCGTTA
>MIDA01000032.1 GCA_001830045.1 Tenericutes bacterium RIFOXYA12_FULL_35_10
TGCTAAAAATCTACACGATTTGACGCAAGGGTGCTAAAAAATTACACGATATGACACTAGGGTGCTAAAATTTTTACACGATTACAAGGTAGGGGTGCTAAAATTGTATTAAACCTCACAACCTTAGACAGTGAAGAAATGGGGACTTAAACCCTATTGATAATTCTAGTGGTGAAGAGATCGTTGATGGTGTTCCAACTAAACAGCTTCAAAATAACAGTCGAAAAATATGTTTCCACACTGGAAAAAGTCTGGAATAGGGGAACATAAAATAGCCAAAAATATGTTTCCGACATACACGAACCGACATATTTTCGAGCAATCAGATAAACTCCACGCAGAAAGATTGTGTAAACATATTTATCAAATCATAAAATACTAGTGAAAATCCGTCATTTTCAACCATAGATGGATTTCAACTCATCATGTAACTACCCTATCTTGAGTTATCTTTTATGTGATGGTTTAAGTTTATTTATGAATATTTTGACTTTTGCCATATTATTAAATTATGTCTGCAACTCCATAAAGTACAACTAAGAGAAAAAAGATTCAGAGCACTAGATTTTCTAGTAATCTCTGAATCTTTTTCATTTTGAAATTGCTGGATTTAATCAAAAATATCTCCATTACACAGCACCTTGGGTATGACAAGACCGCTGTCTTGGGTATGACAAGGTATAATACACAGCACCTTGGTATAATCAACATGGTGGAGATGAGGGGAGTCAAGATTTGATTTTTGATTATTTCAATATTTTCATAGCTTAAATGACTTCTGTAGATAGATATTTATGGATAAGTGACAAAAAATGGACAAAGCTTATTGGACTGCAATTATGATGTATTAGTAGTATATTTTTATAATCGAATATTGTTTTATTACTTATCAAATCATGAACTTTAACGCAAAAATGTATAAAGTTCATAAAGATATGAATGACAGTTGAACATGAAATAACTCATAAAAAGCTTTAGAAAAAGTATAACCTAAAACCTGACTTCAAACTTAGGAATCTTTTAATTTTAAGATTAGCTTTGAAGGAAGACTTGAGTTGTAAAATATCATTTTGAATATTCTTACATGTAAAAATATGGTGTGTCATAAACACTACCAGGTTTAATGACATAAATTATATATGAATTTACATTTTTACTATATCCTTTTTTTAATAAATCATTGACAACAAATTCAACATAAATTATACTTAAAATATAGTAGAACCTTTGACCTTAGAGTCGTTAAGAACATTTGTTCAGGGGGGACTACTATTTTTTTATGGTTTTTTATAGTTATTGCTTTTTAACTTGTTTATCCAACAAATTAACCTTTTTATAAACATTAACATGAGTTCTTTGCTTGAATAAAAACTGTACGATTATAATACACAAAACTACGATTTTCATATATGATATAATATATTTATATCTTAAGAAAAAGGTGTACTATGGAAGAGAAAAAATATGTTCGAAGAAAAAGATATTCTGGTAAATATCCAAAATCATTCGAAGAAAAATACAAAGAAAAACAACCAGAAAAGTATCAGGATCTCATCCAACATGTCATGGAAAAAGGTAACACACCTGCAGGAATGCATAGACCCATCATGGTGGATGAAATTTTGACTTTTTTAAACATAAAACCTAATCAAATAGGACTTGATGCTACATTAGGTTATGGTGGACATAGTAAATCTATCTTAGAAAAACTCAATCATACTGGACATCTTCACGCGACAGATGTTGATCCCATTGAACTTCCAAAAACAAAAAAAAGACTTATATCCTACGGCTTTACAGATCATGACTTTACACTTCACCATTTAAACTTTCGTGACCTAGATCAAATCCCGGTTCAAGGTTTTGATTTTATTATTGCTGATCTTGGTGTATCTTCCATGCAAATCGATGACCCCAAACGTGGTTTCACCTACAAATCCAGTGGTCCACTTGATCTTAGAATGAATCCAGAAATAGGTATTCCAGCAAGTGTGCGTCTCAAAGAATTATCTCAAGAAGAAATTGAAGGCATGTTGATCGAAAATGCAGATGAAATCTATGCCAAAGAAATCGCATTAGAAATCACAAAAACGCGTGCAAAAGGTGAAACAATCGAGACCACCAAAGATTTACATGAAGTGATCAAAAGAGCACTAAATAAAGTGTCTAAAAGCACACAAGAGGAAGCTATCAAAAAAGCATCGCAACGCACCTTTCAAGCACTACGTATTGATGTCAATCATGAATATGAAGCTTTATTTGATTTACTTGAAAAAATTCCACTCCTTTTAAATCCTGGAGGTAAAGTTGCTATATTGACGTTCCATTCAGGTGAAGATCGTTTAGTAAAAAAAGCATTTCAGCATTATCAAAGACAAGGTATTTACTCAGAGATCTTTGGTCCAGATTTACCTTCTTTAGATGAAATTAGAGACAACCCCAGAGCACGCTCAGCAAAACTCAGATGTGCCATTCACATTTAGTCAACTTCATTCATTTATTATAATCGAGATTAGCCATCTATGATGGCAATCTTTTTTTATTCTATAGGACTTTAAATCATATGACTTTAATTATGTAAATATTCACAAAAAAATGCACATATATTGACATATTCATAAAACGTGATAATCTAGTATTGAAAACTAGATGGAGGACAATTCATGGACACTGAAATCAAAGATTGGATAAAGAAAATCAAAGCCATTCACCTACCTCGTTGGAATGAACTCCCAGAGCTTGCGCTCTACTTAGACCAAGTCTTAGAGTATGTTAATGGAACACTATCTGATGTCTTTGTTAATCGTACAGAAGCTAATGATAAAGTACTTACTTCTTCCATGATTAACAACTACGTTAAAAATAACATTATGCCACCACCTGAAAAAAAAAGATATGGTCGTGATCACATTGCATTTATCATCACCATCACTGTTTTAAAACAGGTAGCTAGCCTTAACGATGTCAGTCAAGGCATTAAACATTTAACTGCTGTCTTAGGTAAAGTTGAAGCATTTAATCAGTTTATTACCTTTTTAGAAAATGCCCTTAAGTCATCAACTTTAGAACTCCAACAAAAAGTTGATCACACTCACTTTCAAACACCTGTCAGTATGGACCTTCTCCCACTCAAAACGGCAACCATCGCGTTTGCGTCCATATCGATGTCTCAATACCTTTTAAAAGAAATTGCTCAAAACCAAAAGGAGAAAAATTCATGATTGAAAAAATTGCAGTACTTGCCGATTCAGGCTCCGATTTAAATGTTACAAACAAAGATTTACCTTTATTTATTTTGCCTTTAAGAATTATTATTGATGGGAAAGAATATGTCGATAAAAAAGACATTACACTTCCTGAAGTGATGGCTAAGATTGATGAATCAAAGATTACAACATCTCTTCCAAGCCCTCAAGATATTGTTGATACATTTGATTTAATCAAATCCAAAGGTTTCACACATGTCATTTGTATTCCGATTTCTAAAGGATTAAGCGGAACGATGAATATCATCAGTCAAATGGCTCAAGATTATCAAGGTTTAACCATTGAAATCATTGATACAAAAAACATTTCGATGGCTTCTGGTTACTCTTCAGTTGAAGCTCTTGAACTCATTGAAAAGAAAAAGTCATTTAAAGAAATCGTAGATACCATTAACCAAAGATTACATTTAAAGAAAGTCTTCTTTACCGTCGATAAACTCATCTATTTAAAACGTGGTGGACGCATTGGATTAGTTGCAGCTACAGTTGCTGAACTACTAAAAATTAAACCTGTGATTTCGTGTAATGAAAATGGCATTTACTACACGATTAAAAAAGAAAGAGGTTATCAAAAAGCAGTCAATCAACTGATTGAACAAGTCGCTTTATTTGTTGAATCTGCACAATCTTATGATGTGAGTTTGATGAACAGTCAATCTGCAATTAATCTAGATGAATTTGCCAAGACAATCAAATCGAGATTACCTAAACTTAGAAACTTCTCAGTTTCAAACATTACACCTGCATTAGCGATTCACACTGGCCCTGAAGCCTTAGGTATTGCAGTATCAATTAAATAAGCTAAGTTATATAAAAGAATCCTAACCGATGTGAGTCATCTCATTTCTGTCATGGGTTCTTTTTTATTAAATCATGTGATTTTTAAAATAAATCCAATAAAAAGGCTATCTCCTTCGTATACATACTAGAGGAGGGACACATGAAAAATCACATTTTATTATTAAAATACTTAAGTCTATTTTTTGGATTAATCATCATTTTAACGATGCTGATGCCGATGTTAAAAACAGATGATTTATCCTTTTTGGGAACAGAAATAACATTCGGAAAAGAGATCATCAATGTTGATCCATTTAATTTAGGAACGATTGCAAGTGCCTGGCTTCCATTCTCATGGATTGCACTTGCTACATTTACACTTCCTGTTATTTCTTCTATATTGATGGTGATCAATCATAAATATGCACCCATCAGTTTACTCTTAGCTTTAATCTCACTACTTTTGATGGTATCCTTACCCAATAGCATTAACATGCATTACATGATTGGTAATACAGAAAATGTTTCAAATGTCGTTTGGGAAATGTCATATGGCTTAATAATCGCCATGATCAGCACATCATTAATGATGATTAGCCATTTCTATATTTTCGCAACAACAAATTCATTAAAATTAAAAACCTAAAGGAGAAATTACACATGAATATCATTATTTGGATTATCTTTGGAGCACTCGTTGGTTGGATTGCAAGTATTATTATGAAAACGAGTCGTAGAGGACTTTTAAGAAATATTATCGTTGGACTAGTCGGTTCTGCACTAGGTGGTTGGATCGCATCATTATTTAAGATAGGTTCAGTTGAAACATTCACTTTTGAAGGTTTTGCAATCGCGATTGGCGGAGCAGTACTTCTGATTTGGTTACTTAGAAAACTCTAGTTTAATGTGCACATCTGATGATGTACTTTTTTTATATAAAAACAAAAAAGAGCCTAAGCTCTTTATGTTTTTCAAAACTAACTTTACTTTGTTTGAAATGTAATCACTAAGTCAATTTGTGCAACTTTTGAAACGGTTTCGTGAATGGAGCAATATTTAGCACCTAAATCAGCTGCTTTACGAAGCTTTGTTTCATCACTTCCATTATAAATGACCATCGCAATCACAACATGATCTAAAGTAGCTGGTGTTTCATCTCTTTTATTTCCTGAAATCTCAATTTCAACATCGCTAAATTCAAGTCTCATTTTACTAGCAACACTTAAGAATGTTGCGTAAAAACAAGATGCGATAGCACCAAATAAAAGATGGTAGGGTTTCATCCCGTTTTCTTGACTGCCAAGTTTAATGGTTCCGGTTGGTGATGTCATTTCACCAACAAAGTTTTTATCAAAACTTAATTTTACGTTATCTGCTTTCATGTTTTCCTCCTGAACTTTCCATCTCTATTGTATATGAAAATACTTATTTTTCAAAATGATTAATTCTTAAACATTTTTTTATAGTGATAAAAAATACCCGTTTGTTTATAACCCATACGTTCATAGAGTTCCTTGGCTGTATCAGCAAGATCAGTGACTAAATAAACTTCTTTCACATGAAGTTTTTTTAGTTCATCAACCATAGCTTTCATTAATGCTGTACCAAAACCTTTTCTCTGATGTGACTCTGCAATTGAAAAATCATCAATCTTAGCGTAATTTCCTTCAACATGTGCATTTAAATGCCCGATGATTTGCTGTTGATGTGTGACCTTCATGTAGAAATAGAGCGATTGATTTTGACATAATACTTCTTGTTGCCTTTTGGCATTGCCTTTGGCATATGATTCACCAAAAGGCATTGAATCTTGATAGAGAAACTCAAAGAAGAGTTCATCATGAAATGGATCAACACGCTTTATATCTGGGTTTATTTTAGGTGTGAGATTAAGCTCATCAATCTTTGATTGATAGTAAGCATATGTTTCTTTCGTGTAACCATCAAAGAAGTCATTTGGAGCTATATCTTCTGTTTCAAAAAGAAAATTAACAAACCCTTCTTCTTTATGACTATTCTCATATGCTTTAAGTTCTGTAATATCCCAGTTACTCTGTGTAATGTGAAAATAATTGTGATAACATTTGTCTCTTAGGCGTTCGTCAAAGAAGATTATGCCGCTTTTCTTATTAGTTCCTTTAGAAAACAATCGAATGTGATTCATTTCTACTGTCAAAATATCGTGTAGTGTCATCTGTATTACCTCTGATTATCTTTATGACTAAAGTTAGCCCATAAAATGTCTTGATCGATTATTCTTACCATACGCTTCATATAAGGAACAAACCCACATGTTGGCCAAAAAGTTGAAGATGCGAGATTAGCAATTCTCCAGTCAGTATGAATAAACCGATAATCTTTTGTTTTCATTAAAAGATATCCTTCAATCATAAGTGATCGACCAATACCTTGTCCCATCATATGTTTATATGTAGCAGCTACAGTGAGTTCACATGTATCTTTAGGTATATGCCATGTCGGTTGTAAAGATTCATAGAGATGAAATCCTGCAGGTTTTGAGTCAATTTCTGCAATGAGTATCGTTACCTCTTTATCAAATACAATGTTTCTATAGCCTTCTCTTATTTTTTTAACCATCTCTGGATATGCTGGAACGTAAACTGGAGATTGATTTTGATAACTGAAAATGATGTCTGACATGGATTCAATGAGTTTTTGGTCTTTTTCATTTGCGATGCGAACATTGACTTGATGAAGCTTATCAAATGTTAAGGGTTTACTTAAATCATTTATTGCATATGCCTGTTCTTCAAAAAAAGATAAACCCTGTAGTGCCTTAAGATATCTGTGATCACCAAGTGGTATATAAACTTCATGTTTTAAACATCCCTGTTCAATCCAAAGCATAGACACATGTTGATAGATCTGTCTAAGTACTTCAGAAGATACATCATGTTTGAGTGAAATGCCTTCAAAAGTAACTTTGACTATGGATTTTCTTTCTAATAATTCACATTTACCCATGATATATCCGATAAGTAGTTCTTCATCAAATGCTCCCACGCCAACCCAAGAGTGATCACTAAACATTGACTTGATGGTATTGGTGAGTTGATCGATTTGAATTTGATTAAGTTCTTTCATCCAAGAAAAATAAGTCATTTCATCTTGATGTCTTTCTTCAATTAAACTAATCATTTGACTATAATTTTTATACTCAAGTCTTTTGAAGATATAATTGATCATCATTTCACCTCTTCAACACTTCATCATTATCTTACCTTAAATCAAGCTTATGTTGGATAACTTTGCTAAAAATTATTGACAACATGTGAAAAATATATTTAAAATCTGACTAATTACAAACCTGTTTGCTATTCATTGATATAATGGAGGTAATCAATGGAGGTATAAGGATGGCAATTCGAGAACTCAGTCTTTTTGATATCGACCAGGCTTTTACATTATGGAATACACTGATTAAATCAGGGGATGTTTTGTATAAACCTATCACCAAAGAGAAATTCATAACCTATTTTCTTCCAAATACAGAAATTAGTTCATGGTGTTTTATTGAAGATGAGAAACTTATAGGGTTTATCAGTGGTGTCATGATACCTGAGCGTCAAAAAGCGTATTTATCTATGATCATGGTTGATCCCAAATATCAACGAAAGCATATCGGAAAAAAACTACTTTTAGAGTTTGAAAGTAGAGTTAAACAAGAAAAAATTTATTCAAGTATCGATATCGTATTCTTTAATCCCGTTCAATTTGAATGGATCATACCAAACACATTTAATCATGATCACCCTAATACTCCAGGTGTTGATATAAAATCTGCCGCCTACCTATTTTTTAAACATGAAGGTTATCATGATTTTGCAATTCAAAATAGCTATTATAAAGATTTAAAAGATTATCAGTTTGAGCCTGAAATGAACACACTCATTCAAGATCTTCAATCTAAGCATATCCAAATTACATATTATGACTCAAAAAAGCATACTGGTTTTAATGAACTTTTCGAGGATTTAAAAAATCCTTATTGGAAAGATGAAATCACGAAGGCTGTTACGCATCATGAACCTGTATTAATTGCTGAACAGCATGGTGAAATCCTTGGATTTACCGGTCCACTTCGTGTACAACCTAGTTTAAGAGGTTATTTTGCAGGTATCGGAGTTCACTCTAAAACGAGAGGTCTTGGTGTTGGTAAAGTTTTATTTGCATCTTTAGTTTTTGAGTTAAAACAACAGGGTGCACATTATATGACATTATTTACTGGAGAGACTAATCCTGCTCGAAAAATTTATGAACGTGAAGGATTTAAGATCGTCAAAACATGGGCAGATATGCGAAAGGAGATTCTATAATGAAAACAATCATGGCAATCGGTGCACACATTGGTGATATGGAACTTACCGCTGGTGGTGTTTTAGCCTCTATGGCTTTAGAAGGACATAAAATCATTACTCTTGCATTAACAAGTGGTGAAAAGGGAAATCCTAAAGACATGAGTGTTGAAGACTACCGGATTCAAAAAAACCGTGAAGCGAAAGCTTTTGCAGAAATGCTTGGAGGAACAAGCATTGTCTTACCTTATGATGATGGTACTTTAGTTCATAATGAAAAAATAGGATTTGAAGTTGCTGATTTAATTAGAGAACATAAACCAGATATCTTAATCACCCATTGGAAAAACTCCATGCATAAAGATCATGAAACCACTCATAAAATCGTTAACGATGCTCAATTTTATGCAGGTATCAAAGGTTTTGAAAGAAAAAATCCACCACATTTTGCTGCTGGTCCATATTATGCAGAAAACTGGGAAGATCCAACTGACTTTCACCCTTACGTCTATGTTCACGTATCTGAAGAAGGGTATAAACTTTGGCAAAAAGCAATTTCTACACATTGGTTTGCTTTAAACAGTACTTCGTTTAAATATAAAGAATACTATGAAGCCTTAATGATTGTTCGTGGTAAGGAAGCAAGAACACTTTATGCACAGGCATTTGATGTTTCACCCATTTCAAAACGTGTGATAAAAACATCATTTTAATTCAAATGTAGTGACAAAAATATCTACATCACTTATGATATAGATATATAAAAGGATGTGTAATTATGACATATGAACACGTGATTCATTATTTGACTGAACATGGAAATGATAAGTTTAAAAAGCCCTATCTCATCTATGGTTTTGAAACCATCTATGGGCTTAAAATCACCGATTTAAGAGCTCTTGCAAAATCCATTGGATATAACCAAAAACTTGCATTAGAGCTCAGAAAAAATGATGCGTTCGAACCACTCTTTTTAAGTGTTCTACTTGAAGACCCAAATCTTGTTTCTACAGACACTTTAGAAGAAATCATTAGAAAATCACGAAGATCAACCATTGTTGACCAAGCATTAACTGATCTCATCTTAAAGTCAGAACATCATGATCTATTTAAATCATGGATTCATCATCAAGACGTTCATTTTAGATATGTAAGTTATGCCGCAGCTTCTACTTATTTTAGAATGACACCTCTAGATCATATTGATTTATCCTTTGGGCATATGCTCTTAGATCAGATTAAAACAACACTATTGGATGAAGATATCTTCATCCAAAATGCGATGAATAATGCCGTAGTAATGGCAGGATTGCATGTCCCAGAACTTGTAGAGCATGCCTATCTCATTGCACGCCATATCGGACATGTCATGCCACTAAAAGCAAAAAACAGTTGTAATATCCAATCTGCAACCGATTATCTTGACCGCTATTTAAAAGAACCCAAATATTCGAGGGTTGCAAAGCTCAATCAAAAATAAGTAAACAAAAAAGGCATGTTCGCACATGCCTTTTAAAATCGATTTTTTTAGAAGAATTTAGCTCTTGCTTGTTCTTTAACTTCTTTGCTTGCAGTAAATGGTACACGTGTTGAATATCCTGCTTTAGCAGCAACAATCATCTTCGTTGGCCATGCAAAGATATCAGAATTCCATTTAAGAACTGTATCGTTATAAACTTCTCTAGCTGCAGTAATTTCTTTTTGCAAGTAACTGTTTTGTTGCATCGCATCTGCTAAAGTGCGTTGTGCTTTTAAATCTGGATAAGCTTCAAAAGCAACATTGATACTTCTCATCGCTGCATCTAGTTCACCAGCAACTTGATTTCTGTTTGCTTCATTTGGATGAACACCACCTCTAAATGCTGCAACTGACTTCATAACATCTTTATCGAGATCAATCGACTTTTCAACGATACCGACAACATTTTGTAAAATTTGAACACGTTGTTCAAGATAATTATCAATTTGTGATGCATTATGTTGAATACGTTGTTGGAGTTGTCTAAAGTATTTTTGTGCATTGATCTTCATGAATAAGAAGATAAGCCCTGGAATAATGGCTAATACCCATAAGATCACTTCAAAGAGGATTGAACCAAATCCTGTCTTGACAGGGATTTGTTTGTCAATCACATTCACATCGCGTCCTTCTTGATTAACTGGACCAGTCATTTCATCTAATTCGTTTGGCATGTGTATAATCCTCCATTTTCTATTTTTATTTTATCACACGTGCAATAAATGTACTTATTACGACCATTGTTTCTTTATCAAACTCGCCTTTTTTCATGTTTTCTACCATGTTTTTAATGCGATCTTGAATACTTTCATTTTCTTTTTCTTCGATAACTTGAATTTCAACTTTCGATTCGTTTTCCAAAGGAATGTATTCTGCCCAGTTGACAGGAATGGTATGGAATCTGCCATCACCACCCATTTTTTGTACATAATCGACTCTTGGTTCAGTGCGGTAGCCGTAGGCAGTGACTTTAATTTGATCACTTTCATCAGCACTTTTGATCACTTTCGTTTTTAAGATGTTTCTGGTTGTAGAAAGCGGATGTTTAAATTCGGTTTCATTCATGTGGTTAACCACTTTTTCATGTTCATAAAAACTCACATGACTATCGTACATCCCTTTATAGATATATTCATGTGGGAGTGTATGTTGATATAGTGGAATCGCTAAAATCGGTGCGAACGTGAAGTAAACACGTTTAAAGTAATCATTATTGTAGTCGACAAATCTTCTTCTAATAACTTCTAAATCATAATCGTGGTAATAAGTTGGTGACATGTTTAGCTCAAAATCATCAAGATGTTCTGGATAAACACGATTAATCTTTTTATACTTCCACATATCAAAATCATCACCATAACCAATTTCTTGATCTTTCATTATTTCAAGAAGTTGTTTTTGTGCAAGTGGTGTGAAAAGTAATCTAAACTGAACTTCATGATTACGGTTAGCTGCACCAAATAAAACTTCAAATTCTGAATTTCCCATAACCGTATAGTTTTCGCCCTTGGTGATACTTTTCTCTGATTTTTTCTCGAGTTTACGGATATCTTTTTTAACTTTACGTTCGATTTGTTTTTCATTCATGATTTCTGCATCTGAATCTTCTCTATGGAAGATCAAGTCAGGTGCTGCATCATTACCATAAACTAAATAAGGGATTTCATAATAATAAGGACACGGTTTTTCAACACTTGCAGTTAAGACTTGAGTATGATGGTTCGTGACACGTTTTCCGTTAACGACTGAAGTCGTTGTCCAATGAATCGTAATCGAGCCTGTATATGTTTTTTGTCCTAAATGATGGAGTAGATCTCTACATAAATAGAAGGGGTTTCCATTGATTTCACCCGATTGGACGTAGAGTGCAGATCTATTTTCATCATCATCTTCAAAAAGACCAAACCGGTTCACTAAATAATCTAATCGCTTAGAATCAAACATCGGATCTAACTTAATGAGTGGCACAGTTTTTTGAAATAGTTCCTTACTCATGCCTTCTCTAAAAAGGTCATTGAGTGGTTTCATTTGTTGCCATGCTTCATTTTTAAGTTCGTTGATTTCTCTTTCAATTTTCGCTTTAATGGATTCAGCTTCTTTGATCACAGGTTTTAGTTTCTTACGATTAATCAAAATCATACCAATGATGATCATAATCGCTAAAACAATAATACCTGCAAATAAAGGTTGAAATGTTGTTTGAGTGAGTGTATAAATGCTATAGATGATTCCTACAATCGATGTTAAAATCATCATGAAGACGAGCACTTGAAAACCACGATATTTTGAGATCTTTTTCATCACAAGATCGCGTTCTTTTTCTTTAGCTCTAATCTTTTTAACGGTTGTCGCATTTTCATCTGCATTAACGCCTGATTTTTTAACGAGTTCTTCAAAAAACTCAGTCACATGCTTGTGATGAAGATTCTTAAAAACGGTTTGATACTGTTTGAGTGGTTCATCAATATATTGTCGATCATCCATTGGATTCACCTCTTCTTGTCATCATGTAAGATTCAATTTTGATGATGATGCATGCACACGACATTCCCCCAAGTCATCATCATTTGATTATCTAATACAAGTTTACACTTTTTTATGGTTTTTATCAACATAAAGCGATTAATGGGTTATATTTTACCATCATTTTTTCACAACATCAACGATTTTTTTTCAGATTATATACAAATTACACCTTAAGGTGTATGATAAGGCTGTAAAAAGGAGCTGATGTTATGAAGCGCTATAAAGTTGAAGATTATCTTCTACTCACTGGAATCATACTCATCTTAATCCCTTTTGTCTTTCTTCTTTTTATCACCTTGTCTCATTTAGGGCTTGTTCAAGACATGATTCTTGACTATCTCATCCCACTCGAATTTGCTTTTCTAGTTATTCCTGGCGCATTACTTTTAGCTGTAGGTTCTATCTTATCAAAGACACATGTCAAAATAACACTTATACTTACCTCAATCTTGATACTTGCGATGCTTTACGTGATGATTGCACCTGTTATCTTCGGATTTGGATCTGATAGTGATTTAGCGCATGGCTTTTGGTTTACATTCACTTTTGTTTGGGTAGGTATCTATGATATTATTTCTATTGTTCTTGGCATATTACACATCATTTGGCTTGAATCAAAAATTAAAGATGAAAAAAAATGACCTTGTCACATATGTCATTTTTTATGCTTGATTCGCATTTTTCATTCGCTTAAGCAATCTACTCACTGTATCCACATACCAAGGCGTAGTTAGTTTTTTTAGGGATGCTTCAATGAGTTCATTGTAGGCATAATTTTGATGTTTATAGAGTAAACATACCGCATTACGCATCAAAATTGTTTTACCTTTCCATAAATACGCCATATCTTTATATTTTTCTTTAAATGCTTTTTCAGAATCTTGAAAAAGATCTAATATGGATACTGCTTCTTTCCCGGATAACATAAATTCAGGATGTGTTTTTAACCCTTTATTGATATTTTTGGGGCACACCATCTGGCAAATATCACAACCAAATAAACTGTAGTTTGCCTGTATTTCATCATCCAAGAGATTTCTTTTTGATTGATTGAAATGACTCATGCATTTTTCAACATCATAACCATCATCAAGCGCATGGGTTGGACATGCATCGATACATTTTCTACATGTTCCACAATCATCATGAATCTCTAATATGATCTGGTGATCAATCTTCAGATCAAGAAAAACAATACCTAAAAACATATACGTTCCATAATCAGGATTGATAATCAATTGGTTTTTTCCATAAAAGCCAAGTCCAGCTAAAACAGCTGCTAATCTTTCATCATGGGGATGGTTATCAACACCAAGGGTGTATCCACAATTCAAATCTTTAACCACTTCTTCCATACGCGCTTTTAAGATTAAATGGTAGTCTTTACCAAACGTGTAAAACGATGGAACAACGTGTGTATCAGTATGTTTGATCATTCTTTTAGGATAGGCTAAACCTAAAACAACCATTGTTGGATAGTTGACTTCGGGTATGATTTTATTCATTTTTTTTGCTTCTTCTTGATATGTTTTTGTCTCAATAATGCCTACAGCATCAAATTTAGACTTAAACAAATCATAAAGTTTTTGAGCATCCATTCATAAACCTACTTTCTAAAATCTATTATATCATGCATCATAAAACAAAAAAGGCATCTCGCTAAAGATGCCTTGTTCTATGTTATCTACCGCCCGTAATAAACGGCTTACCAGCAGCTTTAGGTGCTTTCGATTTCTTAGAGAAAATCGCAAGAACCACCATGGTTGCAATATAAGGCAACATTCTAAACACCATACCAAAGGGGATGTTAGGGAATTGTCGAATTAAATAGTTAATCCAATCAAATCCAAAGAATGTAACTGACAATGTTTTAAAGATACCAAAGAAGATCGCTGCAAATAAGATTCTTCCAGGTTTCCACTGACCGAAGATTAAGACAGCGAGTGCTAAGAATCCATATCCAGCAACTGTACCTTCAAAGGAAACAGAAATTGGAAGTGCATAAACTAAACCACCCAAACCACCTAAGAACCCAGAAATTAAGACGCCATACCAACGGTAATGATACACATTCACACCAACCGATTGTGCAGCTTCAGGATGTTCTCCACACGCCGATAAACGTGAACCAAATTTGGTTTTATAGATCACGATGCTCGCGATAATTAAAATCAAGATACCAATGTACGTTGTTAAATACGCCATATCAAAGAAAATGTAGTTGATGTTTGGGAATACTCCTTTTAAGAAATCTGAATCTAATCTAAAGACTTCTTTATTGTAAGAGATTTGGACTGCATTATTTTCTTGAGTCTGTTTTGCTAAAAAGATTGCAAGAGAGCCTGCAAGTAAATTCAGTGCAGTACCCCCAATGGTTTGGTCAGCTTTCATGTTAATCGCTAAGAAACCAAGGAGTGATGCAAAAATTGCACCGCCCAAACCTGCTAAGAAAATCGCAATAATCAATAAGA
>MIDA01000033.1 GCA_001830045.1 Tenericutes bacterium RIFOXYA12_FULL_35_10
TGCTTCACTTTTAGTAGCGAATACCTACCATCTTTACCAAATCGTTATTACAGCGCTTGTACTTCTTTGGGGTTTTAGACTATTCTTTTACATCGGTCTTAGAAACTGGTCAAAACCTGAAGATTTTAGATACGTCAATATGCGAAAAAACTGGGGTAAACACGTTCATTTAAAAGCATATTTTATCGTATTTATGCTTCAAATGACATTCTTACTCATTGTTTCTCTTCCTATTCAACTATCAGCTTATGTTGATGTTGCTATAGATTTGACAGGTTATATCATCATCGGGGTAGGTGTTCTTCTTTGGATCATTGGTTTTATCTTTGAAGCCGTTGGCGATCAACAACTTAAAACATTCAAATCAAATCCTGAAAATAAAGGAAAAATCATGCAGTCTGGATTATGGAAATACACAAGACATCCCAATTATTTTGGTGAAGCTGTCATGTGGTGGGCTGTTTGGATTGTGAGTATGTCGACTTTATCCTGGATGAATGTCATTGGTATCATTGGACCAATCTTCATTACTTATCTTTTACTCTTCGTCTCAGGTGTCCCACTCTTAGAAAAGAAATATAAAAATAACGAAGCTTTCCAAGCTTACGCAAAGAAAACATCGATATTCTTCCCATTACCACCTAAAAAATAAGAGGTCAGCAATGACCTCTTTAATTTTTAAATAAGTTCTTAAATTTTTGCCAGCTTGATTCTTTATCACTTGATTCTAGGTGTTCTAATTGTTCATAAAGTTTCTTTTCTTGTTGCGATAAATTCTTAGGCACTTTAATCTGAACAATCACTTGTTGATCGCCTTTACGTTTGGTTCTCACATTGGCAATACCTTTTTCTCTCATTCTGAGAATCGTACCATGTTCAATACCTGCTGGAATCTTTAAATTCACATCACCGTAAATCGTTGGTATATCAACACTCGTTCCTAAGACTGCTTGTGTGATCGTAATGGGAACTTCAAGGATAATGTCATCATCTTGACGTTTAAATACTTTATGGGGGCGAACTCTAAAGTTTAAATAGAGATCTCCAGGTGTGCCACCTTTCGCACCACCATTACCATAACCTGCTACTTTTAAAGACATGTTGTTATCAACACCTGCTGGGATGTTGACATCAACGTTTTTAACATTCTTTTCTAAACCGCGACCATTACATGATGGACAACGCTTTTTAATGATCTTGCCAGCGCCACCACATTTAGGGCATGCTTGTTGTGTACGCATCGCACCAAACATCGTGCGCTGTTCTACGTTAATGAATCCATCACCGTGACAACGATCACAGACTTCAACATCTTTCGATGATTCAGCACCAGAGCCGTGGCAGACATGACATTCTTCCTCAACTTCAACACTGATTGGTTTTTTAGTTCCTAAAACAGCTTCCATAAAATCAATGGTTACGGTTCTTTCTAAGTCATCACCACGTTGTGGACCTGCATAGTTTTCTTTCCGACCACTTCTTCCGCCACCAAAAAATTGGCTAAAGATATCAGAGAATCCACCAAAGTCACCAAACCCTGAGAAACCTGAACCAGCACCACCAAAGGGATTCCCTTGATGACCATACTGATCGTATGCAGCTCTTTTTTGTTGATCAGAGAGCGTGTCATAAGCTTCTTGAACTTCTTTAAATTTAGCTTCAGCATCCTTTTCGCTTGAAACGTCTGGATGGTATTTTTTTGCTAGCGTACGGTACGCTTTTTTGATTTCATCGTCAGAAGCACCCTTTTGAATGCCTAAGACGTCATAATAATCACGTTTATCTGCCATAACATCAACTCCAATGTCATTGAGGGGCAATGCCCCTCATTTAATTATTTTTCTTCGAATTCTGCATCAACTGTTTTTGAATCAGGACCTTGTTTTGGTTCTTCTTGTTGATGTTTTTCTTGTGCCTTTTGATAAGCTTTCACTGCGACATCTTGTGCGTCTTTTTCTAATGCTTCTTTTCTTGACTTGATTAAATCTAAATCACTACCATTTAAAGCTTGTTCTAATTCTTTGATTTCTTCTTCAAGTTTAGATTTTGTTGAAGCATCGACTTCAGCACCTAAATCAGTGATGGCTTTATTAGTTTGGAAAATGAGGTTATTCGCTTCATTACGTAAATCAGCTTCTTCACGTTTCTTCTTGTCTGCTTCTGCTTGTTCTTCAGCTTCTTTAACCATACGTTCAATATCTGCTTTAGATAATGAACCTGATCCAGAAATCGTGATTTTTTGTTCTTTATTCGTACCTAAATCTTTCGCTTTAACTGATACAATACCATTCGCATCGATATCAAATGTGACTTCGATTTGTGGGACACCACGTGGTGCAGCTGGAATATTAGCTAATTGGAAACGGCCAAGAGTCTTGTTATCTGATGCCATCGAACGTTCACCTTGAAGTACGTGAATATCGACTGCGGGTTGGTTATCTGCTGCTGTTGAGAAGACTTGTGATTTTGATGTAGGAATGGTTGTATTTCTTTCAATCAGTTTTGTGAATACGCCACCTAATGTTTCAATACCTAATGAAAGTGGTGTAACGTCTAGAAGTAATACGTCTTTGACATCACCTGCTAAGACACCACCTTGAATGGCAGCACCCATCGCAACAACTTCATCGGGGTTAACGCTCTTATTAGGTTCTTTGCCTAACTCTTTTTTAACCATGTCTTGAACAGCTGGTGTACGTGTAGAACCACCAACAAGTAAAACTTGGTCAATATCTTTTGGAGTCATCTTCGCATCGGATAATGCACGACGTACTGGACCAACACAACGTTCAACGAGGTGTGCTGTTAATTCATTGAATTTCGCACGTGTCAATGTTTTTTCTAAGTGAAGTGGACCTGCTACGCCCATGCTAATAAAGGGTAGAGAAATTTGACTTGAAGTGATGCCTGAAAGTTCTTTTTTCGCTCTTTCAGCTGCATCTTTTAAACGTTGCATTGCCATCTTATCTTTGGATAGATCAACACCATTTTCTTTTTTGAATTCATCCACTAAGTAGTTCATGATGACTTCATCGTAGTCATCACCACCAAGATGGTTATCACCAGCTGTGGATACAACTTCGAATGTACCATCTGCTAAATGAAGGATGGATACGTCAAATGTACCACCACCAAGGTCGAAGACTAAAACGGTTTGTTCTTTTTCAGTCTTATCAATACCATAAGCTAGAGCAGCTGCTGTTGGTTCGTTAATAATACGTTTAACATCTAAACCAGCAATTTTACCTGCATCTTTGGTTGCTTGACGTTGCGCATCATTAAAATACGCTGGAACTGTGATTACAGCTTGTGTAACAGTTGCTCCTAAATAATCTTCTGCAGTCTTTTTTAAGTTTTGTAAAATCATTGCAGAAATTTCTTGTGGTGTGTACTTCTTACCGTTAATGTCTACACGGTAATTTAAATCACCCATATGGCGTTTAATCGATGCCACTGTATTTGGGTTTGTGATTGCTTGACGTTTTGCAACGTCACCTACGCTGATGTCTTCACCTTTAAATGCTACGACAGATGGGGTTGTACGTCCACCTTCAGCATTTGCAATTACTTTTACTTCTCCGCCTTCCATGACGGAAACACATGAGTTTGTTGTACCTAAGTCAATACCAATAATTTTATTTGTCTTTGCCATTTTCTTCACTCCATTCGTTTACTTTGACCATGGCAGGTCTAAGTAGTTGTTCTTTATATGTATATCCTTTTTGAATCACTTCTAATACAATTCCATTTGCTTGATTTCTATCTTCAATTTTCTCAATGGCGTGATGCACATTGGGATCAAATGGTTTACCTTTTGCTTCAATTTCTTTCATGCCATCAGCTTGAAGTACATTGAAGAGTTGATCATTGATCATCTTAAATCCGATTAAGAAATTTTTGAGTAAATCATTATCCGTTGTCATATTGACAATACGATCTAATTGATCGAGTGGATTTAAAATGTCATTAATTAAACTTTTGCTTGCATATTTACGATCTTGAATACGTTCTTGATGCATTCTCTTTTTAAAGTTTTCAAGTTCTGCAGCATTTCTCAACATTTTATCTTTTAAGTCTTTAATTTCGTTTTCGAGTGCATCAACTTGTTCTTTATGTTTGTTCCTGCGTTCTTTTTTGGAGGTTTCATGCTCTTCATGCATTTCCTCAGTCTCTAACGATTTATCTTTCGTTTCGTCCATGTTATCCCTCTTTACTATTTTTTATAAAGTTTACCCAAGTTACTTGCAATGTATTCAACTAATGGGATGACTTTGTTATATTCCATACGTGTGGGTCCAACGACCGCGATTGTACCATGCTCAAATTCACTGATGCGATAAGGCACGGAGATAATGGTGCAATTTTCCATCGGAATGAGTTGCAATTCACTACCAAATTTAATACTTAATCCTTCATGATCACCGATCAGTTTAACCAGTTCCCTTCGGTCTAGCATATCAACAAAGTTTTTGATGTGCTTAACATTATGAAACTCGGGTTGATTGAAGACATTGGTGACACCTGATAAATAGAAATTATCTTCTGCAAACTTAGAAAATGCATGGATGAATGAATGAATGAGTTGGGTCTGATATTCCATAAATGATTGGATTTCAGATTTTGCAAATTCAGCTTCTAATATATGACTTGCATCTGAGATCTTACGGTTTTTAAGTAAATCATCTAATGTTTTAATAACTTCTTTTAATTCATTGATATTCATATCCTCGGGGATACGAATGTTTTGATGTTGCACATGACCTTGGTCAGTCACAATCAAAATGACTGCATCTTTTTCCGATAAAGGAATAAAATCAATCTTTTTAATTAAACTTTGGTGCGATGATGGTCCAACAGCCATCGCTGTATAATTGGTGAGTTCTGATAAAAGATGAATGGCTTGTTCAACAGCAGCTTCCCTGGCAATCGTATTTTTTAAGAACACTTCATCAATTAAAGGAAATTGCATTTGAACATCGCTATCACGCGTCACCAAATGTTCGACATAATAGCGGTAACCTTGTTCAGATGGAACTCTGCCTGAAGATGTATGTGTTTTTTCAAGATAACCTAATTCTTCAAGTTGTGCCATGTCGTAACGTAGCGTTGCACTTGAAAAATTTAAATAGGGCATATTGGTCAGTGTCTTTGATCCAACAGGCTGTGCATCTTTGACGTATGCTTCAATAATAGCCTTTAAAATTAACTTTTGACGACTTGTAATCATGCATCCACCTCGGTTAGCACTCCTTTGGGATTTGTGCCAATTTTATTGTACATGAACAGATTGGCACTGTCAAGGATTATGTGCTATTTTGTGAAAAAAATAAAAGACACATAGTGTCTTATTTAGATTTTTGTTTCATCCACTTTTCATAGAAGGGATTATTCTTTTGTTCATAGCGAACGGTTGTGTTTTCATCATGCCCTGGATAGATTTTTGTATTGCCCGGAAGTGACAAAAGCGAAAGCACACTTTTTCTTAATTCTGGTAAATTACCTGAATATAAATCATGTCTTCCAACCGATTCTTTAAATAAGGTATCCCCTGTAAAGATTTTTTGTTCATACATAAACGATAACCCACCTTTTGTATGACCAGGTGTATAGAAAACATGAATGAAATGGTCAGCAAACGGAATCTGATCACCATCACTTACAAAGCGTAAATCCATATTCTTTCGTTTATAGGGATGTGTTTTGGGTGCGTAACCATTATATTGGTCTTCAAATAAGAGATGTGCATCTTCTTTATGAATGTAGATGGGTACCTCAAAATGTCCAATTAAATCGATGTGATCGTTATGTGCATGCGTTAAAAGGATACCTGCCAACTTCTTATCTCCCATCTGATCAATAATAGAATCATAGCTATGTGATGGGTCAATTAAGATGCACGTATCAAAACGACAAAGCAGATAAACATGTGATAAATCATCATTACCTTTAAACTGTATCATGGTTTTACATTAGAAAAAAAACTATTCCGAGAATAGCTTATTTCTTTTCCTTGTGAATGGTGTACTTTCTTTCACGTGGGCAATATTTTTTAACTTCCATGCGCTCAGGATGAGCTTTTTTATTCTTATTTGTATGGTAGTTTTCTTCGCCGCATTCGGTACAAACCAATTTGACTAGGTCGCGCATAATATCCCTCCAAACATACGTAAACATTATAACAAATCGCACATTCTTTTTCAATCGTTTTATGACTTAATTTTATTTTGGTGTAATATCCCATAAAGTTTGAAGCATTTCACCTTTATGTTTCATCCATTTTAACGTATAATTGACCTAGGTGATAAAAATGACACAAAGAGAATCAAGTCGCCCCGTAACCGTTGGACCTTACCAACTCGGTGGCAACACAAAAGTTTATATTCAAAGTATGACAAATACATACACCAAAGACGTCGAACAGACTGTCAAACAAATAAAGCAATTAACCGATGCAGGATGTGACATCGTTAGAGTTGCAGTTTTAGATATGGTTGATGCTAAAGCTTTAGGGGAAATCAAAAAGCAGATTTCTATACCTTTGGTTGCAGATATCCATTTTGATTACAGACTCGCACTTGAGGCAATTAATCAAGGTGTTGATAAAATTAGATTAAATCCAGGAAATATCCCCAAAAGAGAACATGTCATGGAAGTTGTTGAAGCTTGCAAAGCAAAAAACATTCCTATCCGTATCGGTGTGAACAGTGGTTCTCTACCTAATCGTATGGCACCAACACCAGAAAACATGGTTGCAACCGCGAAACATCATGTAGAGATTTTAGAATCGATGGGTTTTTATGATATTGTTTTATCATTAAAAGCAACCGATATGAACTTAATGATTGAAGCTTACCGTTTAGCAGCGAAAACATTCCCTTATCCATTACATTTGGGTGTTACTGAAGCGGGTACTGCATTTAGTGGTGCGATAAAGAGCGCCATGGGTATCGGTATTTTACTTGCTGAAGGCATTGGTAATACCATTCGTGTTTCATTAACGGATAATCCTATTTTAGAAATTCAAGCAGCCAAAGAAATATTGAAAAATTTAGGTTTAAAAGATAAGGTTCCTAATCTGATCAGCTGTCCAACCTGTGGTAGAATTCAATACGATATGATCGATATTGCTAAACGTATTGAACAATACTTACTTAAGATAAACAAAACCATAAATGTTGCCATCATGGGCTGTGCAGTGAACGGTCCCGGTGAAGCTACCCATGCAGATATTGGTATTGCGGGTGGTAAGGGTGAAGCCATACTATTCAGAAGAGGAAAGATCATTAAAAAGATTAAAGAATCTGAAGTTTATGATGTTTTAGTTGAAGAGATCAATAACTTTGATGATTCAAAAAAGGATGTAGAATAGACGCTTTGGCGTCTTTTTTCATGTTAAATGATGCTTAAAACATGATATAATCAAGATAAACAAGACACTGGGGAGAAAAATAATGAAATTGAAACGCATGTTCATTGGTTTAAGTATATTGGGTTTGGTTTTTACTTTAACTGCTTGTAACCCGGGTGATGAAATCCCTATTGAAACAATACCAACAGAAAACGACAACACTGCTGAACAAATCATTCTTAATCACTTACAAAAAGAATATGTTGTTCTAGATCTTTTCTTTCAAGTGGAAACAGATTATGACTATGATCTCAGTCGAATTGACTATCTTGTTTTATTTAACGATCCCTTCCTAAGAGCTTACGTCTTAGATGATTCGAGAGAAATAAGCTATCGTTATGTTGAACAAGGGGATAAACCTTATTTTATTTACCAAGAAGGATCAACATTTGTTCAAACAACTGGCTTAACATCCGTTCGAACTGCGTGGACGTTTGATCATATCATCTTCGAACTTTTAAAAGATGCTACACTCACAAAAACTGAAAATGGTCTTAATCACTATAGCATTTCCTATAAAATTAGTGACTTTGATGAAACGAGTCAACACTTATTAGACTATATCGATGCATCGCTTGGTCAAGAAGATCCAGCAGATGTTGATATGTCTAATGTTGAAATTCATTTTGAGTTACAGGCTACATCTCAAGGCGAAATTGTTTATATAACCATTGATGCACTTGAATATATGATCCAAAAATTCCCGATGAAAACAGGCCCCATCGATATCACTTATCACAATGCAGGTATGATGTTTAGCTTTCAAGATAGAACCTATGAAAAAGATGTTAACCCGCTAACTTCTTTTGTAATCGATGATTATCCAAACTATATCGTTGAAAATCTTCCTACATTTAATCTCAATCAAGTTATGACGTTAAATCATGAATACGATAATGATGCAGACATTTTCAAATTATTTATCACTGAAACAACGACACTCACCTTATCAAATCCAGATGATGTCATGAGTACGATATCAATTTATAACATTGAGCTTGGATTTTTCTCAACACTTAGACAAACCCCCATTACTCTAGAACCTGGAACTTATTATCTAGCAATTAATGAATTCATGGGTTTAGGGATACAAAACATCTTAATTACAACAAACTAAAAGCCACTTAAAGTGGCTTTTTCATTCATATAATGTGATCTCGTAGTCACAAATATCTTGATAAAATTCTTTTTCATGCGAGACTAGAATCAATGTTCCTTGATAATCAATTAGAGCTTCTTTTAATGCTTCTTTTGCTGCAATATCCAAATGGTTTGTCGGTTCATCCATGATCAGCACGTTTCCCTTTTGATGTCTTAATAAAGCTAATCTTACTTTCGTTTGTTCACCGCCTGATAAACTGTTTAATTCTCTATTTGCCATATCAAAATCAATACCATGATTACCAAGTAAGCTCATTACTTCTTTTTTCGTAAAATGAGGGTAGTGATGATGCACTAAATGAAATGGTGTAATATTGTCTTCAAAAATCTCATCTTGTTTAAAATAGGCAATCTTTGCTGTATCAATCCATTTAAAACTACCTGAAATAGGTTGAATGATTCCCATAATGGTTTTAATAAACGTTGATTTGCCAATCCCATTTTTACCTGTAATCGCAACTTTATCTTGTTTTAATACAGCTACATTTAAAGGCTCTAATAAAGGCTCTTGATATCCAATCTCTAAATCGGTTGTTGTTAAAACATCTTTACCGGTTGCACTTGCCATTGGAAAATAGAAATGATAGACTTTAGATTTTTGTGGAGCGGTGATCCGTTCCACTTTTTCAAGCATTTTTCTTCTCGATTGTGCACGTTTTGTTGTGGTTGCTCGAACTAAATTTTTCTGAATAAATTCTTCAGTTTTCTTAATAAACTTTTGCTGTGCAACAAATGCTTTTTCTTGTTGTTCAAATCTTAATTCTTTTTCTTTTAGGTAATACGTATAATCACCTTTATAACGTGTAATCTGTCCGTTTTCTAATGCGAAAACCGTATTTGCAATCTCAGATAGAAAGGCTTCTAAATGGGATACAACAATAAATGCTTTGGGATAACTTTGAAGAAATCTTGCTAACCAATCGATATGTTTCACATCTAAAAAGTTTGTGGGTTCATCAAGTAATAAAATATCAGAATCTCCTAAGAGAAGTTTAGCTAAAATGATCTTAGCTCGCATACCACCAGATAAATGTTTGATAGGCTCTTCTAAAATATCCATAGTTAGTCCTAACCCGTGAATCACATTACCTATTTTAGATTTAATCGCGTAAAAATCAGATTTTTCGAGTTGTTCACCTAAATCTGCAGCCCATCCTAAAATGCGATCATGTTCTTTTTCTGGAGCATGAACGACACTTTCATATAACCGTTCCATCTGTTTTTCTTTTTCGAAAAGTGGTAAAAAAACATCATATAAATAGGATTTAACCGTAATCTCTGGGGAAATTTTAGCATATTGATCCAAATAACCTACTTTCTTACCTGGTAACCATGCTATTTTTCCGGAATCTGGAGAAAGCGAACGATCAAGTAACTTTAATAATGTCGATTTTCCTGTACCATTGGGTCCAACTAATACGGCGTGCTCACCTTCAAAAAGGCGCATACTCGCACGCTCATATAAATTTTCCCCACTATAACTAAAACTTATATTCTCTACTTCTAAAATACTCATTCTGGTAGTTCGAAGAATTCAGGGCTGATGTCATCAGCCACATAAATCCATTGCTCCTTTATAAAATGATCACCTGAAACAATTTTATTGACATCTTGTTTCATATATTTTGCATTGCATCGCGCTAGTATTTCACCTTTGGTGTTTGAAATATAGCCTTCACCATAAAATAAAATTTTGCGTGAATCTGTAATTTTTCCCACACAATAAAGCGTTTCATCCAGTGGGACAGGTTTTAAATATTTGACTGTTAGTTCTACAGTGACTCCAAATGTATTGATATCATCAATTTGAATTGCTCTACCAATGGTTTCATCTAAGAGTGCTGTGATAATCCCACCATGCATGCGTTCTGGATAACTTTGGTGAACTTCTCCACCTTGAAATAACCCTAAAATCGATTTGTTTTCTAACTCGTAATACTTTGTTCTTAAACTCGCTTGATTATCCATACCACACACAAAGCACATGGATGAGTTGTTTTGTTTCTTCGTGACTTTTAGTCTCATAGGATATTCAACTCCAATTTCATGTATAAAAGAAAGATAGATCCAATCACCATTGCGATAAAAAAGAAAATACTTAATGCATGATAAGTCTTTTTTAAAGGGTAGTCCTCTTTCATTTTTAAAGCTAATCCAATCGATCCAGGGATAAAAAGCAACATCAAAAGATAGTGTCGATTCAATTTAAGTGTCATACCCATGTATAGACGTAACAAAAACAAAACGATAATACCTGATAAACCAATATAAAACGCATAATAGAAGGTCGCAATCATGATTTCAAACATGTTTTTTACCTCCTATAAGAACGTAGATGAGTCCAGCCAAAGGAAGTATAAAAAACAAAAGTGAACCCGTTAAAAATAGACCGATGGTTGCCCATGTGTATGCAGAAAATAAGATGTAAAAACGATATTTTAGTTTCATGTTACACCTCACTTAGAACGATCACATCCGTGATAAGTTCACCTTCAGCAGTTATTTCAATATGTCTTCCACCTTTTTCTAGATTGCCATAACCATTCAGTCCAGTAGCTCTACCATAAGCAAGTAATATGCCATCTTTGGTAAACGTAAAATCATTTAAATGGTCATGACCTACAAAGATGCCTTGCGTTCTACCAAAGAACGTCATAGCATCAAAAAATCCTGTATCTACGCCTTGTGCATAGACCTTATCTTCTAAAAAATAACCCTCATAATCAACTGCTTCAATATACTGTCTTAAAGGAATGTGCATGAAAACTAAGCTAGGTAATAAATCATCATCCATAAGATCTTTATACCAATCAATTTGAGCTAATGATAAGTAGTCATATTCGCCTTCTTCTTCGGTATAAATATCGCGTTCCGCTTTGGAATCTAATAGATAGAGTTTATAAAAGGGTGTATCATCTTTATTAAAGATGAAATGAAAGTTACCCACTCCTCCATCTTCAAGTTTTGGTCCAACCTTAAAATATAAATAAGCAGTGTCATTTGGAATACGTTTTAAATAATCTTCATACGTATTAAAATCTGTTTCATGGTTTCCAAAAATAAATGTCCATGGTGTTTTTAACGTTTCCATAAAATCGATTAATCTTGAAAATAGAGCAGGTCCCGAAGGAGACATCGTGAGATCACCCGTAATGACGATTAAATCATAATCGTCTTGTTCATTTAAACGTTTGATCAGTTCAAATGTTTGACGATCTCTATAATCATAACCATAGGTTAAGTGAAGATCAGTGATCTGCAAGATCTTTAGATTTTCACCTTTCATTTCTAAAACAAAAGGTTCATTATCGGTATAGATGATCTCATAAGGCGTACATGCTGAAAAAAGAAATAAAGCAAAAGCTCCAAGCAGAAAGATCAAAGGTTTACGCATCAGCTAACTCCTCTAAAAGTGTTGATACCTCACTGTAACGACATACATACATGTTATAAAACATTTTATTGTATTTTACAAATTCCATTTCATTTTCATTGATATAACGTTTAATGACTTGTGATGCAGGATAAACAACGATGATTTTAGGTTTTGGTGATGCTAATAGATGACCTTGATGAAGTAAACTTGATTTCCCTGATTCTCTAACTTCCCAAATCGTTGTACTGTTGATGGTTAACTCAGCACGAAGTGGCACATAAACATAAATCACTTGATACGCTATACCAGCGATTGTAACATAGGTATGTTGGTGTTCTTTAGTTACTTTTCCATACCTATTCATCATGTTTTCTGTTTCCGTTTGGATTTCATCGCTAACTTTTTTTTGGTGCATGTGTACGAACACATAGATCACAAATAAAATGGCGACTACACCTAAACTGATATATAAAAAAGGCACTTAAATCAACTCCTTAGTCACTGAAATTAAACGATCACCCTCAAAATGACAATGATAATGATATCGTAGATCTGAAGATAAAACGTAAGGTAAAAAAGATGAGATATTATGAGCTACACCTAGATTGGTCGGATCAATAATCCAATCCACTTCTTTCCAATCGAGGATTCCTTCACTTGTCTGAAGTGGTGTAGCTAGTAGGGGAAGATGATATCCATCTATTAAATAGATATATAATCCTTGACCATTGGCATCAAAACTATTCCATGTCAAATACCCTGAATCTTTAATGATGGATTCATGGATATGATAACCTGTTTCTTCAAAGAGTTCACGGATGACACTCTGAATACCATTTTCACCTGGTTGTAATTTACCACCTAAACCGTTCCAACAGCCTTTCCAAGGCTTTTTTTCACGGTTAATCATTAAGATTTGGCTTCCTTTTTTGATAAATGCTAAGGTATATGTGTACATGATAGTCCCTCTTTCACACTAAAGATATTATATCATCTTTAAAGAGATGAAAAAAGGGATTTTTTGGTCTAAACTACCTCTGCTTGTTTTATAATGAATGTAAGTGGGGTGTTTCAGATGAAAGATATGAAGAAAAGAGCATTACTATTTATCTTACTTTTAGGCGTTATCTCCTTTTTCTCAGATTTTACGCATGAAGGTGCGAGAAGTATTTACGGCTCTTATTTAGGTTTAATTGGTGCTTCAGCACTTGTGATCTCGTTTACTGCTGGTCTTGGTGAATTTATTGGACAAGCCATGAGACTCATAACGGGTTGGATTGCAGATAAGACAAAAAAATATTGGACCATGATGATTGTCGGTTATGCCATCAATTTACTTGCAATTCCACTTTTAGGTCTTGTAGGTGAATCTTTTTGGGAAGTTGCGATTATCCTAATTTTATTAGAGCGTGTTGGTAAAGCAATTCGTGCGCCTGCAAAATCAACATTAACCTCCTTCACACAACCTCATTTAGGTGCAGGAAAAGCATTTGCAATCAATGAAGCCTTAGATCAACTGGGTGCCTTTTTAGGACCTTTAATCGTCTTTTTTATCTTAAATGCACGTGGTGGTGGATCACTTGATAATTACCGATATGCATTTTTAATCTTAGGGATCTTTGCGATTGTCACTTTATGTGTGCTTGTATTTGCAAGATTTAAATATCCCAATCCAGATCAATTTGAAACTGCTAAACCCATTTCTAAAAATATAAAGCAATATAAGACATTCATCATTTACATGATTGCTATCGCACTCATTGCGATGGGTTTTATGGATTTTCCAGTGATTGCATTTCATATCGATCAAAATCTTTTAATCCAAAGTGAACAAATTCCTCTACTTTACGCCATGGCCATGGGTGTTGATGCAATTGCAGCACTCATTTCAGGTTACTTCTTCGATAAGAAGGGAATCGTTACATTGATTTATCCCATCTTACTTGCAAGTTTAGCACCTCTATTTATTCTTGTTGTTGGTGACACATGGGCGATTATCCTCGGTATCGTCTTATGGGGAATCGGCATGGGTGCACAAGAGTCCATTTTAAAAGCTGTTGTTGCTAAACTTGTCCCTAAAACTCATCGGGCTAGAGGTTATGGTATTTTCGCGACCGTCTTTGGTTTATTTTGGTTTATTGGAAGTTTAATCATCGGTTTGCTTTATGAATTCAATTTGGTTTATGTTGCACTCTTCGTGATTATTATGGAAATCTTTGGTATGATAACCTTACTCTATTTGATAACTCACATCAACAAAACCAAGGAGGATAAGGTGAATGTTTAAATCCATAGATGATTATGTTAACACATTAGAAGGTCCACTTCATGCATGGACAATCAGTGTGATTGACTATTTAAAAAAGAATTATGCTCATTATGAACTTGTATTATCTTATCAACGTCCCATGATCAAAATCAAACCTAAGCTTTTTATCATGCTTGGGGGAGGTAAAAACCATTTTTCACTCTATACAACTGATTTTGAGTATGTTGAATCCTATAAATTAAGAAAGATCCCTAAAATCAAATTTGGTAAATCTGCTATCCTTTTTCCTTTGGAAAAACCCGATTATATGAGTCTTGCATACCAAGTTTGTGATGAGGTTATACAAAGAAATAGATAACCTGATAAAACCTGCACAAAAAAAGGATTATTTTCTAGGATTTCATCTTGCAATTTAAAAATCCTATGTTATAATAATCAGTGCACGGTTTCATGTGCCTCCTTAGCTCAGCTGGTAGAGCAAATGACTCTTAATCATTGGGTCGTAGGTTCGAGCCCTACAGGGGGTACCACTTTAAATCAAAAAGCACATGTCAATTGACTGTGCTTTTTTTGTTTATTTTTTTAGTTTCATATGAAAAGAAATAGGATAGTGATCGCTGATATAAACGCCTTTAACTTCATGATGATAAATCTTAAAATCATGTGGTAATACTTGAGGTGTAAAGAAGATATAATCAATGGGTTGACCTAAAATGCGATCACTAAACGCGTGATATGTCAGTAAATCTTCAGCTGCTTCTTCATAAAACGTTTTAAACCGTGACTTCATGAACGTGATGGTTTTAGAGTTTGGTTCCATATTGAAATCACCGGTTAAAACCATAGGTTCATCTTGATCTTTGATTTGGTTGATCAAATCAACTAATATTTCTGACTGTCTTAAACAGATCTCATCGGATGCGTAGTCTAAATGTGTGTTAAAAAAGATGAAATCATTAAATCGTGCATAGGTGACAATCCTTGGAAAATGACTTCCCTTTAAATTGGATGAAATATCAGGTGTTTCTGTCAACCATTTCGTTCCACTCATTGAGGGTCTTAATCCTTTTTTATAAAAAATAGGTGTACCTTCACCACGTTCATCACGCGGTTGAAAGATAACATCATAAACATCAGATAACCCTGATTTCAAATCATCAACCATCAAGGGAGATGCTTCTTGAAATCCAATGACATCAAATCCTTGTTTTAAAACAAAGTTAATCATACGTTCTTTTCGATATGGCCACGCATTTTCCAAATCATTAGCTACGTTAATTCTTAAATTAATACTTGCTATAAACATCCTATTATTTGGTTTTCCTGAATACTTACAAAAACCTTCTCCCTTCATCATATGTATTATAACATCTCATCATAAAAAGAATACCCATTACCACACGCAAATATATGCGTTTCAAACCACTTTAATATGTTTAGATGAGATATTCACGTTCCATATAAAAAGGCCTTTAACAGCCTTAGAACTGCATTTAATCCAAGATTTGAAATCATGCAAAGAAAAAAGCACTTTGTGAAGTGCTTTGATTAAACGGATACATTAAGACTTAAAACTTGTTCTAAGTAGACTGCTACATAAACTAAATCGGCGTTTGGCATAAATTCAGGAAGTTCTCCACTCCAACCCACAAACACATAACCTTCTCTAGCTGGAGCTTCAGGTAAAAGATATCCTTCAAGTGATGCACCAGATGCGATGTGTTCTTGATGAACCACATTGCCTGAAGCATCTTCAAAAGTGATTTCTTTAATTTCGATTGTTGTTGCTTGTGTTTTAGACACCTCTAATAGAAATAGACTAGCTGCCAGCATCACTGTGAGTGCCATGATGATATATTTCATACCATGCACCTCTTTTTTAACTTGATGCTTCTATTATATGTATAAGTCCTTACAACCAACTGACGGGATTATTACGTATTTATTAATTCGTTTGTTTTACTAAGTACTTTGGATAAATGGAGTTTAAATAAATCAATTTCACCGACTTGATCAATCTGATAAATGGATTGATCCAAAAGTGAGATGTGTTTCGCATCTGAAGATTCCAACTGCCATAAAGGTTTAAGTTTATGAAGATATTTGTCTTCAACAAGCAAACAGTTAAATCCTTTGACATGACTGTGACAAATCGCTTGAGTTCTTAAATAACTAGTTTCAACAGAAAGTCTCATCCTTAAAACCGTATCAAAGGGTTGGACGAGTGGGTTTTGACTAAAGTAGATGAGTTTACGATAATCATACTTATGAATCAGTTCTTTAATATCATCACCTTCGATGATGTATTTGTCATCTTGTAATTCCAGTTTACGCTTATATTCTTCAGAAGGATAGACTACAAGCTGATTTTTATCATAATCAAACATCATGAAAAAAGACCATGGTACGATAAATGGCTGCATTTTATCCCCTCCTTTTAAGAGTAGTCTACCAAAATAAACTATCTTATACATTAATAACTTCTTAAGTTTTGATTAATTTTCATCTTTATACAATCTTTATACGAATGCAAACATTATACATACCTTCTTAATACCAAAAAACCTAAACTATACGTGTAAAAGGGAGGTCTTTTAATGAAAGAACTTATCGGACTAAAAGTCAAAATCGCTTTAAATACAACATCAGGTTTTCTAACACTCGTTGGAAAAGTGATTAATGTTTATGATCAATTTATACTCATCGAATCTACAAATGGACCTTATTATGTATCTTTTCAAACAATCAAAACCATTCAAGTGATAGGTGACACTCATGAAACGAACTAAAAGTATTGTCATCGGATCTGGAAGACTTGGTGCAAGTATTGCTGCTATGTTATCAGATCAAGGCAAAGATGTCATCATTGTCGATAAAGAACAAGCATCTTTCCGAAAATTAAATGAAACATTTAGTGGTTATGATGTTATTGGAGATGCTACAGACATGAGTGTTTTAGAAAACGAAGCTAGTATTCACGAAGCAGATGAGGTTATTATTACCACTGATAGCGATAACGTCAATTTGTTTATCGCGCATTTGTGCTACTACATGTATCATGTCCCTCATATTTATGTCAGATTTACAGATAATGACAAAGGTGTATTAGTTGAAAAAACAAATATTCAAACCATTTTCCCATTTGTTTTATCTATTGATGATTTTAATGAAAAACGTGAGAAGGTGAAGAAATGAAGATCGTGATTGTTAATGGAACACATGAAGCCGATTTTATTATCAAAAAATTTAAACAAGAAAAACATGATTTAACTGTGATAAATTCTGATCGAGATTTCGGAACTTATATCAGTGCATCAAATCGGATTCCTGTTCTCTATGGAGATCCAACAAAAGCTTACGTTTTAGAAGATGCATCAGCATATAATGCAGATGTGTTTATTGCATTATCTACCAATGATATTGATAACTATGTCGCATGCATTACAGCAAAACAACTCTTTAATGCCAAGCGTGTTGTCTGTGTCGTAAGAAATCCTAAAAGGGTCGATGTCTTTAAAAAGTTAGGTATTGATTCTGTTATTAGTTCAACTTATTTACTCGGAGAAAGTATTAAAAATGAATCGATTATTGAAGATTTTATTCGTACAATGACGATGGAAAATGAGAAGATTTTGATCACTGAAATGATTGTTGATGAAAATTCAGTCATCGCAAACCAAAAAGTACGCGATGCAAAAATCCCGGATTTTATTAATATTGGTTGTATCTACAGAGATCCTGAAGTCGTGATTGCAAATGGTGACACCACCATTTATCCACATGACCGTTTAGTGATTATATCAACACCACAACGTCAGAAACAAGCTATCGATTTCATTCAACGAAAGGTTGATGACAATGAAAACTAATACGGTTAAAGGATATCCAATGATCATTGGGTATCTTGGTTTTTTCATGATGCTCATTGGTTTTATTATCTTAATTCCCTTAGTTGTTTTAATCTTTGATCCAAGTGAAATCAAAGATGCCTATTTTTGGATTATTCCAGGGGTTTCATCGCTGATTCTTGGCTATTTGATGAGTCAAACACTTAAAGGAAGAAAAGCAGAAAAACTTGAAAGACATCAAGATGCTGTTCTTTTAGTATCCATTTGGATTTTAGCCATTTTTATCTCTTCTTTTCCACTCTTTTTAAGTGGTGATTATACGTTTAGTGAAAGTATTTTTGAAGCGACCAGTGGTTATTCAACAACAGGCTTATCTGTTGTTGACGTTACCAACGCATCAAAAATGCTACTTCTTTATCGTAGCATTATGCAATTTATTGGTGGGATTGGATTAGTTTTAGTCTTAACATCAGCAATTTCAGATAAATATGGCATGAGACTTTATCATGCTGAAGGACATAATGATAAATTATTACCTAATCTAGCACGTTCTGCAAGACTTATTTTATCATTATACAGCCTTTACATTGTTTTAGGTGTCATTGCCTATACCGCGTTTGGAATGTCATTTTTTGATGCGATTAACCATTCGATAGCAAGCTTATCAACAGGCGGTTTTTCAACACGTCTTGAATCAATCGGTTATTATGCTAGTTTTCCAATTGAAATCATCACGATGATACTCATGTTACTTGGAAGTACAAATATGATTATCCATTTGATGATATTTAAAGGAAAATTTAAGAAAGCGATGCAACATATTGAAATGCGTCTTTTCTTATGGGTGACCATATTGTTTATTGGACTACTTTGGGTAACTATTAGTCGCGCATATGATTTATTTTCTTTAAGACAAGCACTCTTTCAGTATGTCAGCGCGATTACTACAACCGGATTCCAAACGGTTCCTAGTTTCAATGCATTACCTTCAATCTTTAATTTTGGTGTTATAATATTGATGATTGTTGGTGGTCAAGCTGGATCAACTTCAGGTGGTATAAAACAATACCGTGTTGGCTTAATGTTTAAAGAACTTTATTGGAATATCAGAGATCGTTTATCTCACCAAAGAACCATTCATACCTATGATATCTTTAAGTTTGGTAAAAAAACAGACATTGAACCAGAAGACTTATACTACAATCATTCATTTATTATGATTTATATGATGGCACTCGTCATTGGAACATCCATTTTTATGCTCTATGGACATTCACTTGAAGCATCTTTATTCGAATTTTCATCTTCACTTGGTACCGTAGGTTTATCCATTGGAATCATTGGGACGCAAACACCTGCTGTCTTACTATGGACATCAACTATCGGTATGTTTTTAGGAAGATTAGAGTTTTTCGTAGTGATTATAGCTTTTTCAAGTATGGTCTTAAAAATCACGAAAAAGAAGGTTTTATAATTGAATTGGAAACGGACGAATCAACTGATTTTTGTTTTAGTTGTCATCTTCTTATCAACACTTTTGTCGTTTGCATTTGAACAGCTTAATCTGCGAAGAGAAAACATACTTCTTGTATATATTGCGTCGATTATTTTAATCATCATTCAAACGAAGAGCAGTCAAATCGGTTTGATTTCAACCCTGATCTTAATCTTTGTATTTAACTTCTTCTTCACTGAACCGAAATACACATTTATTATTGATGATGTTAACTACATCATCACATTAATCATATTCGTTGTGACCATTGTCATTATTGGATCACAAACAGCAAAACTCCAGTACCAGATTAATTACGCGAAGACAAATGCTAAGAAAATCGAACTACTTTATCATTTTTCAAATAATCTACATCTTGCATCCAATCGTCAAGAAGTCATTCATGTGATGTTAAAAGCACTTAAGGATGATTTACAACGTAATGTATCGTTTTATGATTTAAATAATCAACTCATCGGCGATTCAATGATTGAAGATCATCAAAAACAAATCGTCAGACAGATGATTAAAGATAAAATTCATGGTGGTGCTTTTGAAATCATTCATCGTGAATTAGGTTATAAAGTGATTATTGTTCATTCTAAGGATACGACATATGGTGCTTTATGCGTCGATTGCATGAAGGGTGATTTATCAAAAGATGATCTCGAATTCATTCAAACTGTATCGCTTCTAGTAAGTGGTGTACTTGATCAGATTCACAGTAGAGATGTTGAACAAAATGCTAAACTGGAAGTCGAAAAAGAACGTTTTAAAACCATTTTATTAAGAAGTATCTCTCATGATTTAAGAACACCCTTAACAACCCTACAAACTGGACTATCATTTATTGAAGATAGTTATGATTTAATCGATGAAAAGACAAAATTAGGTATTATTAAAGATCTTTATGATGAAACAGCACAACTGAGTGTATTTATCGAAAACATTCTTTACATGACACGTTTAAGTTCTCATCATAAAGTGTTACGTATACAACAAGAATTGGTTGAAGATTTATTTAATGAAGCCAAAGAACGAACTTCCCATCGCTTAGGGCTTCATCCACTTGTTATTGAAGAATGTTTTGAACAAACCGTTGAAGTAGATGGTCAACTGATTGTGCAAGTGCTTATTAATCTCATTGATAACGCCATTAAACATACAAAAAATGATGCTAAAATTATGTTACACTATGCGTTAAAAGCTGATCGAGTAATCTTTGAAGTTAAAGATAATGGTGGTGGTATTCCAGATGAATACTTATCTAAAATCTTTGATGATTATCAATCCTTTCAACATGCATCTGGTGATATTCAACGCGGTGTTGGCTTAGGATTATCCATCTGTCGTTCCATCGTTGAAGCTCACCAAGGCATGATCACTGCTTTTAATAATGAACTTGGTGGTGCAACATTTCATTTTGAAATACCTAAGGTTGGTGAGAAATAGATATGAATCAAACAAATCGAACGATTTTACTGATTGAGGATGATGAAATCTTACAACGCTTTTTAACACTCGCATTAAAAACAAACGGTTATGATGTTTTACAAGCTAAAGAAGGTGCAATTGGTTTAGCTATACTTGCTAATCAGCATGCTGATTTAATATTACTTGATTTAGGTTTACCAGACATGGATGGCATCGATGTACTTAAAGAGATCAAAACGATTTCGACACAACCAGTGATTATCATCTCAGCTAGAGGGCGTGAGGTTGACAAAGTGAGTGCACTTGATATGGGTGCAAACGATTACGTTACAAAACCATTTAATATCGGTGAAGTGCTTGCAAGAATTAGGGTTGCTCTACGTTCTGTCCCTGCACTACCTGACATTTTGTTTGAATATCAACAACTAAAAATTGATTTCGAAAAAAGACTTGTACTCGTCAATGATCAAGAAGTTCATTTAACTCCGATAGAATTCAAATTACTTGAACTCATGGTGCGTCATCAAGGAAAAGTATTAACACACCATTTCATTCAAGAACATGTATGGGGATACCATACGGTTGATGATTATCAGTCACTTCGTGTCTTTATGGCAAGCATTCGTAAAAAGATTAATCAATTGAGTGATGAAAGCTATATTTTAACCGAAGTTGGTGTCGGTTATCGCTTTAAAGAATAAAAAAAACGGGAACTCTGATCTAGAGTTCCTGTTTTGCGAAATCACCAAGTTTATACCCAAATCCCCACATCGTAATGACGATTTTAGGATTAGAAGGATCATCTTCAATCTTTTCTCTTAAACGTCGAATATGGACGTTAATCACATTATCATTATAATAATATTCTTCACCCCAAACGGTGCGATACATTTGTTGTTTAGAGAATGTTTGATCGGGATGTGTGAGTAGTAATTTTAAAATTTCAAATTCTTTTAATGTTAAATCAATGACATGGTCATTTTTCTTCACTTCAAAACTACTTAAGTTAATATCGAGGGTACCAATTGTAAACTTTTGTTTGGTTTCTTTTTCTTGAACCTTGTGAGCACGTCTTAAAACAGCTTTGACTCTAGCGATTAATTCAAGCATTGAAAAAGGTTTAGCAAGGTAATCATCAGCACCAAGACCTAAGTTAATTGCTTTTTCAACATCGGTATCTTTGGTTGAAATAATGATCACGGGAACATCACCTTTTGAGCGTATGTGCTTTAGCACATTTTCGCCACTTACTTTAGGTAACATCAGATCCAGTAAGACGGCATCATAGGGGATGATATCAAATTGTTTGATGGCTTCTTCTCCATCGAAAACAGCTTTCACTTCGAACATTTCTTCTTTGAGTTTCGATTCTATACTACGGCTGATTAAAACATTATCTTCTACAATTAAGATTTTTTGACCCATACGATATCCTCCTACACTCAATAAACGGCTTTGTTTTCTTAAAAAATGACTTGTTTACTTATCATCATTATAACATGAATTTTTAAAATCATCTCTATAAAAAACGCCTTGACTGCACGGGGGGTATGGCAGTCAAGGCAACCGAGATGTCATAAAACAACTTTATCAATCGAAAGGATTTTTAAAGTGTTTATGTTTTACGCTATCTTGGTATCTTTATTATAACAGGTTTTTTAATGAAAGAAATGAATTAATCATGAAAAAAAGTATGTGACTTTGCACATACTTTTTGAAGTTAAGGTTGAAATGTAAAACTGAGTGTGTTTGATAATGGGGATACTCTACCACCAAAATCAACAGCTTCAACTTGGATGTTATAACTTTGATTTGCTGTTAAACCTTTGAATGTGTATTGATTGAGATTGGCATAACGATAAAATCTACCATCTAAATAAATCGCATAGTGTTCAACGCCGTAATCATCATCTGATTTTGCCCAGAATATGGTGTTTTTGAGTTGTGCAACTTGAATATCACCAGGTTGTGTTGGTTCTTCAAGATCCACTTTCGCGTAATCTTGTTTGTAAACTCTGACATAATCAATTTCAAATGTTGTTGGGAAAATCGTGTTATCAATACCTTGAGCACCACCCCAATCGCCACCAATCGCTAAATTGATGATAAGAAAGAACATTTGATCAAAAGGGAATGCTTCATTGTAAGCAACTTCTTGATTAAGCTCAGCAACATAGTTAAATTCACCGAGTTTATCACCATCAACAAACGTTAAAATTTTACCTGGAGTCCAAATCATTTCATAATCTTTGAATTCTGTTTCAACATTATCATAAATTCTAGAATATCCAATTTGTGTACCTAGTCTATGATTAAACTTTTCCGTGTGTATGGTTGAATGGATACGATCTTTATCATAACCCACGTATTCCATAATATCGATTTCACCGCTATCTGGCCAACCGCCATAAACACTACCTAAAGGCATCATCCAAATTGCTGGCCAAGTGCCACGCCCTGAAGGCATTTTAGCACGTGTGACGATTCTCACATATTGGAAATTACCTTTATATCTGGTTGTTAAACGTGAAGATGTGTATGGCATACCGCCCATAGATTCTTGTTTAGCTGTAATCACCATTTTACCATCAACGATGGCTGTATTGTTACGTGTGTAATACTGTCTTTCGTTGTTTCCACCACCGAAGGCACCTTCTTCAAAGTTCCATTTGGTTTCATCAACAGCATCACCTGAAAATTCATCAGCCCATATACAAACCCATCCACCATCAAGTGTGGGATTATCACAATCTTCTACTGCTTCTAATGGAGCAAGTCCATTAGGCACACCTGTGGGTACTGTTTCCTCAGGTGTTTCGCATCCAACTAAAATGAATGCAAGAAATAATACAATGAGTAATTTTTTCATGCCGCCTCCTTATTCACCGGTTATACCTGTGCGATCTATGCTTTCTGTAAAATATCTTTGCGCTATAAAGTATAACACAAGTAAAGGTAAAATGGTTAACATGTTACCCGCTAAAACAATAGCTTCATTGAGTTCAGCTCCTGGGGTCCCTGGAGGGAAGAGTTGAATGTATGAATTTCTAAATGCATTTAATTTGAGTGGTAAAGTAATTTGATCACCCACGAAAAGTGATGTGATAAATGTTTCATTCCAATACCAAACGAAACTAAATAAGAACACGATGATAAATGATGGAATTGCAAGTGGAATCGCAATCCGTGTAAAAATCTTAAATTGTGATGCACCATCGACTTCTGCAGATTCCATTAAGATACCTGGTATGGTCTTAAAGAATTGATAGAAAATCAAAATGTAAATCGCAGCGTTAATCCCTTGACCAAAAATGGCTGGTAGAATCATCGCATTTTGTGTACTCATTAAGCCTAAGTTGCGATAAATAAGCATATTGGCAACCATCGTGACTTGTGAAGGGAGAATAAAGGTTGCAAGCATTAACCCAAAGAATACTTTCTTTAAAGGGAAATTAAATTTAGCAAAACCATAACCAATCACTGCACTCGAGATAGTGACGGATAACGTCACTTTTAAAACATAGGATGTTGTTCCAACAATGGTACCTGGTAAACCTAATACTTGTAGAGCTCTTTGATAGTTTTCCCACTGAAGTGTTGATGGAATCCATTTGACACCTTCGTTAATTAAATCTTCAACGCTCTTAAAACTGTTGACAAGCATAAATAAGACCGGATAAAGATAAATGTAACTAAAACTAATCAGTAATGTATAAATCACAATCTTGTAAAACAAACCGTCGACAAAGTTCATACCGAAGAGAACATGACGAAGTTTTGACTTAAGGTGTTTCACATCAATCTTTTTCATCATTATTTCTCCTCCTTACGAATCGAAAGTAAGCCCACAAAGATTAGCATAATTAAAACCATAAGGATAAAGTAGATCCAAGCCATCGCCGCAGCATAACCATAACCAAAGCGGAATGAACTATCAGGTCCACCATTAATCATGTGTTGTCTTGCTAAATCGAGAATACCATTAGGTTCAACAAATAAAGACATCGATACAACAACATAAATCACAGCAACCGTAATGAGCGGTTTAATGGAAGGTAGTGTAATCTTCCAGAAACGATCCCATGGGGATGCACCATCAATGGATGCTGCTTCATAAATGGAAGAGTCAATCTTTTGAAGACCTGCCAAGAAGATTAAAATGGGAATCCCTGCATACCATAAGACGAGTAACATCGATGATAAAAGTGATTCAATGGGATTTGCGATCCATGATCCTAAGTTACGTGTTAAAGATAATAACACTTCACTATCTTGGAGTGATGGAAGGCTTGTTGCTTCTTGGTTTGTTAATTCGTTAATGACTGGACCTGTTGCAATGACAACCGGTAAGAAGAAAATGGTTCTCCAAAAGCCTTTGAGTTTAATCGGATTATTGATTAAAACAGCAATCAAAATCGAGAAAACAACAACGAGAGGTACACTTAATAACATCTTACCGACATACGTTGCATACATAGGTAATAATGTTTGACTTCTAAAAATGTTTAAGTAGTTAGTGATTCCAGCAGGTATGCTGATGACACCTTGTTGTGCATTATAATAAGCTTCTTGGAAACTTAAATAAAGCGAGTAAAACATTGGGTATAATGTAAAGATTGCAAACCCAATCAACCATGGCAAGATAAAGATATAACCCCGTAGTGCTTCTCTTCTTTTTCTTGTCATTTTGATCTTGATAAAGCTAAATAAAATGAGTGTAAGTCCTTGGAATCGAACAATGAAGTTATGGGTTAACGCATAACCGATTTTCTTTAAAATAGGACGTACTCTTTTAACATAAAATACCTTAACTGTCTTGTTATAAAGTGCTGCAACCTTACCAAAAACCTTGATCAAACCTGCACTTACTTTGGTAAAAAATGCTTTTATGGATGCGATCATCTTTTTCATACGTTCACCACCTTATAACTACGTGCTGATATCACGCCATCTGTGGTAAACCGTGTTGCATATTGATAATTAATATAAATCTTAACACCATTCGTATACGTGACTAAAACTAAACCAGTTTCTAAAACTTCTCTGGATTCAATTTGTTCTCCAATGACATATTTTAATGCGTCATTGACGAAATGATAGTTTTCAATCACTTCATCTTGATAATTAGATAACGTCGTTGTAAATAGGTCTGCAGCAGGAGTATAGCGCATTTCATATGTGTCTTTTTCTGTTAATACATAAGCAGGATTAATCCCAAAATCAACCATCGTTAATAATCTGTCTTCAGCAAGTGCATTAAAGTTCATAAATGGTGTGTAATAGGAAATACTTCCCTTTAAAACAATCGGTAAAAGTGGAACTAAATCTGTGTAGTAGTCATATTGCGCATTCGTAATAAACATGTTTAAATAGCCATCAGTTTCAGAAAGCATATAACTATTGGGTTGTGCTAAGATTAAAGAATCATAAAGTGATGCAATCTCTTGATAGGTTTCAATCGAATGCATTCTTTCAAAGTTATCATTATCGTAATAACTAAATAAAATCGAACCCAATGACATCATAGCAGGACCTGAAACGTTCATGTCTTGATAGAAAGATTGGTCTTGTTTTGCATAAACCAAACTTCTCTCAGGATAAAGCAGATATGCTTCAGTGACTTGACCATTTAAGTTTCTATAACGAAGGACCATCTTTAATTTAGATAACGATCTTGCAACATCTCTTGTATAAGATACACGTGATGCATCTTCACTTGAATTGATATAATCATTTTCTAAGTAAACACGGTTTCCATCATCCATAATTTGGTTGATGGTATCTTTTAAATCATTTTGATCATAAACACGTGTGCGATACGGTGTACGGTTAATAAATCCATCTCTACTCCAACCTAGCAGTGTCACGACTTGATTGGTTAAACCATTTTCTTTAAACATATCATAAGCATTTTGAACATCTTTAGCAGATGTCATATTGACTCTGGTAGTTCCAATGAATGAGGGTTCACGGTCACTCATGATATATGCAAGTTGAATGGGAATATCTGTTGAAGCTTGTTCACGTTCTGTTAAAACGCCTTCTTCAATCAAATAGTCTCTATAATCTTTTGCAATACCAACATAAGATGCATCTTCACCATCTAAAATGGTATAACGTGCACGGTAATTCGTTTGTGTGACATCATCATCAATGACATCCGGACCTTGTCCTTCACGGTTGATGACATTTTTATAAAGTTGTCTCACTTGATAACGGATGCTTGAACGGTGATATCGTGAAGATGATCCCCAGAAGGATGCGAATAATTGTGAATTTTCTGCACCTTCGATGATATTCACATAATAGGCATTACCACCTGGACGATGCACAATCCCTGAAATAGGTAGTGTCATCTGAGGTAGAGTTTGCTGTGCATAACCATAATCAGATCCAAAATAACGCGCTTGGAAATAGGTGTTATAGTATTTGTTTGTTCTAACTAACGCACCAACACCATCAGGAATAACAATATAACCTGGAATTTTATCTTCACGTGCAGCTCCAAAATAAGGAAACACTTGAATACCAATTAAACGATAAATATCGCCTTCTTCAACAATCGATTCTGTTGGGATAAAGACTTCAATACCAGCATCTTGCAAACTGATCGTCACATCAAAATTCGTTTCAATGGAACCAAGTTCGACAGCAACTGTAAATGAGTTAGCTGTTTTTTCTTTAATGGTTGCCTTCGCTTTTCTATACGTATACGTTCCTGGTGTAAGATAATAAGGTCTTAAACGATCGGTCTCCGTTTCAGTGATTGCACCATTATTTTGATATTCAACTTCTGCTAAGGAATAAAGTGAATCGGTATTGATACCTGCTGGTTTAATGTTACCTGTTGTGACATATTCAACCCATAAACCTGAATTCATCAAGTTTCTTGCATTTGTAACGTCTTCTCTAGTTCCTGAAATCCCTTGGAATTCAGGACGTGAAGACCAGAAATAACCGTTTTCTTCGTTTTTAATCATCATAGAGAATGAATCAACTTCAAAATAAACGGTAAACTTACCTGGTACTGAAAACATTTCTTCAAACCCTAAGGTTTCAAGTTCTGCTTCTGAGTAACTTAAGGTATACTTTGTTTCATAATCTTCTAAAACTTGTTCACTGACATCATCGGTTTGTGTATATCTTGATGATTCAAGTAAGAGTTGATTGATGTATGGATAGTTATCAATCACATCTAAAGACATATCAAATGCAGGATCTTTTTGATTGGCATTTGCAACCATAAACGTAAAGGATAAGAATAAGACGATGATGAGTACATATTTAAATAATTTAGCCACGACTGATCAACTCCCTTACAATATCTGAGAACAAGACGAACACTTCATTAAGAAGTAAGTAAATGATGAAGAGTACTGCCATAATCATGAGACCGGTAAACACGGTAATGAATAAATTCATAATGGTTGGTTTCATGTCATAGAAGTGTACTTCTTTAACCATGATAATCATGTATAAAAGCGTTAAACCAACAACGATATAAAGCACAGTTTGATAGATGAAGCCTTCATTGTAAGTTAACACATTGGAAATAATGGTTAGAATAGGTAATCCAATAATCATCGGTAACAACATGTAAGCTGTTCCTTGATAAACATCAGAAAGTTTACCTTCCCCATCACGAATGCTACATACTAAGTAGTTAGCAACAACAAATAAGAAGAATGGAACAAAGACAGTAACCATTTCTTGGAACATGTTGATTTCTGATGGAATGTTGTTGTTAAATAAGAAACTTGATTCAAAAATCCAAATAATATAGACGGTAAAGAACATCATTAAATAGATCGTTGCCGATAAATTAGATCCCTTACCTTCACGTTTAATACCATAAAAACCATCTGCTGGATGTTTAAAAATATAGAATGGGAAAACAAGTTCACGGTATAACTTATACTTATTGAGCTTTTCCTTCAACTTCGTTAAAGGTCTAAGTAAAATAGGCATAAACTTGAAAATGTTATTGGCAATCGCTAAGACGACCAAAGCTAGGGCAACAATAACAATACCTTGACCTGAGGATAAGAGCGCTTGGTTTCTAACTTCCCAATATGCATCTGAATAACCATCTTGATCACGCGCAACTTCATAATATTTCATTGCCGTTTCATAATCCATATCGGCATAATATGCATCACCAAGACCTTGGTTTGCTAAATCGAAGAGTGCATTCATCTTTAACACTTCTTGCCATGGACCTAAAGATTCAGAATATTTACCATCTTGATAAAGATCAATCGCGTAATGTACTAAGTTTGCAAACTCTGTTGGAATAAAGACTTGAAGTGATGATGATGTTTTATCAATCGCGTAAATGTTACTCTTAGAGTCTACTGCAACACCTGAAGGTAGATCAAATAACCCTTTTTGTCCAAAGGTATCTAGACCAGAGAAGATAAAGAGTACGGATCCATCAGGACCATATTCGACTAAATAACCATCCGATGTGATTGCGAAAATCGTGTTATAAGGACCCACAAATAAATCTTCAGTGGTATTAAATCCCCAAACCGATTGGTTATAGACGAAGTTAGCGATGTTTAATTTTAAATAACCAAATTCATCTTTGGTTGTTGTTAGAATTAAACCATCATTATCAACACCAATGTTATACACAGGTTTAGGAATCATCTTAAACCACTCACGGCGTTGTTGTTCATCAAAGAGCATGTATTTTAAGACATTATCCCATGTGTTAGGAATTTGGTTACCACCAAAGAATCCGAAGAATGAACCATTGTTTTCAAATTCTGCAAGCCCGTTAATGTTACCTGCTAGAAGCACGTAAACATTATTACCACGGTCAGTAATGACTTTCGTTGGTTCAAAAGGATCTGTTTCTTTAAAGAATGGTGAATTTACTGGTTTTTCATAGATCGCACCCAGTTGATAATCACCTAAGGTTTCATCATAGATAAATTGATATGCTTTCTTATTGCCAAAATCTGCGACATAAAGTGCACCATCAATACCAACATGAACACCTGTCGGTTGTTCTAAGATACCTTCACCAATAATGGATACTTGATCTTGTTGCAAACTATATTTGATCACGCGTTTATTGCCTGAATCTGCAATATACACGTTATCTTCTTTATCAATGGTGATATCTTCTGGGTTAAGTAATGTTTCTCCACCCAAATTGTAGCTCATGGATAAAGGAAGGTAGGCGTCCTGTGTAGGGACAATTCTTCCTTGAGAACTTGAATACGTAAATGTTGCGTAAGGGACACCGTTGGCGCTGACGGTAAGGGATGTAACCGAGAACACCATGATTAAAATGAGTACAATGATTAATTTTTTCATTATTTGATCCCCGAATGAGCCATGGTATTCATGACTTTACTTTGTAAGACAATAAACAGTACTAAATTAGGTATAAACATCAGTAACCCTGCTGCAGCAGCCATCCCTTGACCTGCAACGGTATTACCTTGAGCTGATGTTAAGCTCATCATATAAAATGCGAGTGTACGTTTACTTTCATCATTGATGTATAAAACAGAAGTTGTCGTATCATTCCAAATCGCCTGAAAGGCTAGAATACCTACGGTTGCGATTGCTGGAGCGATGATGGGCATGATAATTTTAAAGAATATCTCCATCTCCGATGCACCATCAATCTTCGCAGATTCGATTAATTCATTGGGTGTTTGATCGATAAACTGTTTAATCAAAAACATCGCAACTGGCATGACAATGACTGGTAATATATGTGCCCAGTATGTATCAATTAAACCTGATTGTGCGATAATTAAATATCTTGGAATTTGAACTGCAATCGGTACGAACATTAAAGCTAAGGTATTTAATTCAAATAAGAACTTTTTACCTTTAAATTTCATCTTAGATAATGCATAAGCAGAAAATCCAGTGAATAAAATCGCTAACCCAACCCCTAAAATCGTTACAAACAGTGAGTTCACTAAATATCTAGAAAACGGAACTCCGGATGCACTCACAATTCTTGATAACTCGGTAAAGTTATCAAATGTTGGTCTTCTGACGAAGAACTTAGGCGGATACGCGAACAGTTCACTTTGAGGTTTAAACGCATGGTTAATAATAAAGATAATCGGCAATAACATCAGCGTTGAAAAAGGTATTAAAAACAGGAAGAATGGTAGCTGACTTCTATGAAAACGTGTGGGATTGATTTTTGTCCCTTGAAATGAGTTACTTTTCATTGTCTTAGTCCCTTTCTCCTAAAATTTTCCAAGTCACTTTAGAGATGAAATACACCATGATTAAAAGAACAACGCTAATCGCCGCTGCATAGCCCATCATGTATCTGATAAATCCAAAGTCTTCGATATGGTTAACGATTAACTGACCTGCATATTGTGGTGTCGGGTTAGATCCAGAAAGAGCGACCCCGATACCTCCTGCTTGGAAGGTTGTCACTACTGCCATCACGGCTCCAAAAAGCATTTGAGGTTTCATGGATGGTATGGTGATGTAAAAAATTTCTTGTGCACGGTTTCTAATACCATCGACATATGCCGCTTCATAAAGCGTCTGATCAATGTTTAAGACACCCGCTAACATCGCTAAGAACCCAACACCCATACTACTCCATAGGGAGACAACAATCATAATGGTCATTAAATACTGTGGTGATTGCAAGAACTGAATCGGTTCTAAGATAACACCCCAGTTCATCAATAAACTGTTTAAATAACCTTGTGAGTCATCTGAGAAAATAATTCGCCACATGGACGCCATCGCAACCCCCATCGTTAAAGATGGAGAGTACAGGATAATGGCTAACACTGTACGCGCTTTAGCAGGGATTTGCGCAAGCATCCATGCGAGAAAAAACGATAGTAAATATCCAACAGGACCAACGATTAACGCAAACTTCAATGTATTCGATAAAACGAATTGCATGAAGACTGTATCCATCGTGATCAGTTCGATATAGTTTGTAATCCCTGTAAATGTAGGTGCTTGAATCGCATTAAAGTATGTAAATGATAAGAACACAGCAGCTAAAACAGGAATAACGACAAAGACAAAGAATAAAGTCCAGTAAGGTACGATAAACCATGCAGGACGATTCATTTTATGCAGCATGGTCCACCTCCGTTAGCCAATAATCAACGGTATAAATGGATGGCACACGGTATGTGTCTCCCATCATATAACCGAACTCGGCCATCTTATATAAAATCTCACGGTTTGAAATACGAACCGCTTCATCCAGTGCGATTCTCGCATTTGTACCATCAAAGACAATCTTTGTCCACGCATTTGAAATTTCACGTTCAACCATGTAAGCACCTGGAATACGTGATGCTTCAAGAGCATATTCCCATTGTTCTAAAACTATTTCTTTGTATTCAGTTGGCATAGATAATGTCTTAAACGCATCAATGTTTGCTGTATTCCAGAAATAGGTTTGACCGTAAGTTGATTGTAATAAGAATGCAAATTCTGATTGAACATCAGTTGACATCCACCAGCTTAAGAAATCCCATGATTCTTCAGGATATGCGGTTGTACTCATAATCATCGATGCTTGTGCACCAACTGCTGAATAGCGAATGATTTCATCGGTATCTTCATCGTAAACGCCTGGATGTAGATCCATGCCCCATAAACCGTCAAGTTCTGCTGCTGCGTTTTCTAATAAGATATACGTTGATAAATCTGAAATACCAATCGGTAATGTCCCATATCTAAAATGGTTATAGAAAGATGCTACATACTTAGGCATGTTATAGAGTGTGAATAAATCACTCATCAGCTGAATACCTTCTAAGGTTTCGTCACTGTTGATCGCGGTTTGCATACCATTTTCGGTATATAAATCACCACCAAATTGATAGATAAAAGGCATGGTTGCGACGAATGGCTTTAAGCCAGAATATTGTGCAAGTGGTACGAAATAGTTCATACCATAACTCTGTAAGAGTGGTAAAATTTCAATAATTTCATCCCATGTTTGTGGGATTTCAGTTATACCAATAGATGCTAAAATATCTTTACGATAATATGTCACCCAGAAGTTTTGTGTCTCAGGTAAACCGTAAACACCTTCTTCAAAGATGTATGGAATCATTGCACCCTTAGAAAAATGTGTGACAAGTTCAGCATAACCTTCAAATTGACGAAGATCTAAAGCTGCATCTCTAACTGCAAAATCGTAAGGGATCCAGTGGTTCACACCAATAGCAACGTCAGGTGCTTGACCTGATGCGTTTGCTAAAATCAGTTTGTTTTGATCTGGCATTTGTGAAACGGTGATTTTTAATTCACCATTATACGTTTGGTCAATCATCGCCTGCATAATTTCAATGTATTGTCTTGGATGATTCACCCAAACGGTTAATTCGCCTGCTTTACGTTTAGATGCACTATATGGATTATTGATGAAAGATAGAATTAAACGCTTTGTACCTTCAAAGAAACTGACAAACACATTCGCGTATGGTTTTTCTAGTTTTTCATCACCATGAACAATGATTCTTTCCATTTCTAAGTTGGATCTCATTAAACGTTGCATGAGGTTACCTAAAATTTGGTTAACCGATGAATCGCCATCAGAAAACTGTACCATCAGTGATGGTAGTTTATTGATTTGATCTGCAATGTTATCAAGACGTGTTGCTGCAACTTTAATGTTACCAATTTCAGACGGTTCATCTGAATCTGTTAATGTTAATAACTTGCTATAATTTGATCTTAAAATATCTGCCCATGTTCTAATATCATCAGCTGCATTGGGGAAATAGGCTTCGATATCCCAGTCTCTATAACGGTCTGTTCCACCTGAGGTATAACGTTTTACGTTTAAAGATAAGGTTTGAATTTGGTTCATCACATAACCGATAACTTCAATCGTTTCTCTATAGGGATAACTGACTGCTTCTAATGTGATTTCATTTTTACCAGCTTCTAAATAAACTTTGAAAGCTTCACCATTTTCGTCGATTAATGTGCGGTTTAAGAATCTGGTCGTATAGGGGAAAGCATAACTTTCTAAATCACTAAAAGGCACTTCACCATTAATATAAATCTTTCTAAATACCGGCATATCTTTAATCATGTACTGACGGTATTTGAATGATAAATGATAGTATCCTGATGTTTCAACATTCATTTCATAGGTCACAGATTGACCATTATTTTGCCACGAATCACCAAAAATTGTATTGAGTCTTAAAAACTGTGTATCATAGTACAAATTGGATGGATCTTGTTCTGTACGAAGACGAATGGATGGATCATTACGATGCATCATTTCTCTTGCTGAAATAACAATTTCATCAGAAATGACTTCATGATCGCCCATTTCGTTTAAATAGGTTTCATAACTTGGTATTTCAACATCACCAATAAAATAAAACTGTCCAATCAGTAATTCTTGGTTGACATAGTGAAGTGAAATTTCATCACCTGGATGAAGTTCAAATGCGAACAGTCCTGGATGCATACCTCTGTAATCATAAACATCATATGTACGCCATTCAAAAACCTTATTTGAACTTGGTTGAATTTCATTTTGATAACGGTCTAATTTAAACTCAGTTGATTCTAATACCCATTTAGAAGGTACAACCAATGTTTGAGACTCATAAAAAGGGGCTTCACCATTCACTTGAATCATGACTTGCGCATGGTCAATGGATTGTTCAATCTCATAATAATCAAAAGCTAAATAAACTAATCCTGTTTGTGTAAGTGGGTTTGTAAATGTAATAGGTTCTCCTCTTGTCAAAAGATGGACATCCTGATCAAGTCCACTAAATGCTTGGTAAGCAAGAGCTTGATCACCATAAACACTGTGATTTTGATCAATCACTTCGCCAATCATATCACCTGTAAGAACAGTTTGTTCTGAAATGATAGGGTTTAAATTACGATCAACGTAACTTTGTTTTACTTCACTATAAAGAGGTGTGTTAAATGCTGCAGACTGATATTCATTTGAGTAATCACTCATGAGTGTCAGTCCATCATAATAACCGTCCATCGTTGACTGCTTAAAAAAAGAAAGCGTAATCCATAAGACGAAAAAGATGGACAATATTAATATTACCCATTTTTTAACGGTTAATGCTCTGAAAAAGGCGAAGAAAGTTCGCATTCCCTTTTTTAAATGGTCAAAGATGTTTCTCATATTTCCTCCATAAAAAGATGGGTCAGAGAGGGGAAAATTCCCCTCTCATCCCATTGAATTTTTAAAACTATTTACCTAAATTTTCAAGTTGATCTTGAACGATTTCGTTAGCTTTCGCTTCCCATTCGGCAGCATAAGTTGCAACTGCAGTTGGACCAGCAATAACTAAACTATCCCAGTTATATGGATTTTCAGGATCTGATACCCATGCCCAGAATTCTTTATAACCTGGTAACCATTTGTCAAGGTCAGGTTTAGAGAATTCAATACGGTTTAAAGTGTAATCAAGACCTTCAATACCATCAACGAGTGCATAAACTCTATCCCAAACGCCTTCATAATCAGCAACAGGGAATCTGTTTAAATACTGTGGCATTTCGCCAGCAGCGACTGCAGCAGCTTTATCTGCTTCAAGTAGATCAAGACGTGCTAACCAACCTTCTCTACCAAAAGTCATCCATTTAGCAAGCATAAATGCTTCTTCAGGATATGCAGTTTGATAGGATACACATTGATAATCAAGAATCGTTGGTGGGAATAAACCAGCGGATCCGCTAGGATATGGCCAGAAGCCTAAATTGATATTGTTTGTTTCTTTAGCATAATTGATAATACCAAATTGCCAAGAACCTTCGATATCCATTGCAGCATAACCTTCTTGAATCATGTAAGTTCTTAATGCTGTGTTTGCTTCAGCATTATAATCTTCTTCTGTGAAACGAGTTGTTGTACCATCAGTTAATTGATGAATCGCAACTTTGGTTTGCATTGCTGAAATCCAGCCAGCAGAAGTGTAATGGAAAGCTTCTCCATCCCATGTGTCATATTGTACGTTAGCATCATTCATCATTGGCCAAACTTGTTGGAAGTCAGGTGAACCATACCATGTATCAAAACCGACAACGAGATTTTCTGGATTTGCTAAGTCAAAGTTTTTAATTGCTTTTGCAATTTCAACAAACTCAGCATGTGTCCAGTCTTTCACTGGGTAACCATCGTTATCAATACGATATTTACCTTCAACAGTTGAAAGGTTCGCTTCTTCAAAAATATCTAAGTTAATCATAATACCCTTTAAGAATTGGAATGAAGGAACTGCAAAACGTTTACCATTATATACACCAGTCATGGCGATATTGTCATAAACTAAAGCTGCATCTTCATCTAGATCCCACATGGAAGCAACATCCATGGTTAAACCAGCGTTAATTACAGTAGGAACGTTATCGGTAGCAAACACGTCTGGTAATAAACCAGCTTGTGCTGCAGTCACTAAGTTACCTGTAAATTCTGCACCAGAACCTGCAATGTTCTTACTAAGTGTCACACGAATGTGTGGGTACTTTTCCATAAATTTGTCGATCATACGTTGATTGAAATCAGCATCGCCCCAATCAGCGTACGTTAATTCGATGGTTTGAAGTGTTTGTTCGCCTTCAGTTGGAACGGGATCTTTACCGCATGCAACAAGTGCTAACACAAACACCAGCATCATCACTAAAGTCATTAATTTTTTCATTGTAATCTCCTCTTAGTTAAAGTTTTGGTAGATTAAAATGTTGTGTAATGTAAAGATGCCAACTGTAGAAACAAGTGGATCACCAAGTGTACCAAAGTCTAATTCGACTTTAACATTAGTTAATGCAGTTGCAACAACAAAGTTTACAGTAACTGTTACCATTTCATCTGCTGTAGCAACATTGAAATCATACTTAGAACCTTCAAGAATTGATGCAAATCCTGAATCTGGTAATACGATGTTAAGTCTGAAGTCTCTTGCTACGCTTGAAGTCATGTGTAAAACAAATGTGTAGTTACCTGGAGCAAGTGCATCAATTATGTAGTAATAATGTGGTTCATAAGCTTGACCACCAACTGCTGATACATTAAAGACTGCACCGTTTGCAGAATATGCCATTGTGTTCGCAGCATTTCCACCATCGTAGAATCCATGACCACCAATAACTGTTTCAGCATTACCATTGACTAATAATTCTGGCATATCTGCGCCATCTTTCTTCATGGATAAGTTATCAAACTTAATCCATTCAGCGCCAGTTTCAAATGGTGTAAATTGTGTACCAAATTCAAACTTGAATTCAAATGGTAAAGTCATATCTGTGCCTGTTGTAAATTGTAATGTGTAAGTAGCTTTTGTACCTGTAATTGCAACAACACCAGTTGTTACTAAGTTATTCCAACCAGCTGCTTCACCTTGTGTGAAGAATGGATTTAATGAAATATCTTGAGATGCATATGCATCAAATACGAATGTATAAGCTGTGTTAGCTTCTAAAGTAAGTTTTGTACCATAGATTAATTGGAGCATGTAACCAGCAGAACCGTTTGCATATTTGGTTAAGTTGTAAACAAATTCGCCATCAACAACATCTAAAGTAGCAACTGATCCATCCCAATCATTGCTGAATGCTTGCCATCCTGTAGCTAAGAAATCGCCATTTGCAATGTGTGTTGGAAGAACTGCTTCTTGGATCTTCACATCAGAGAATGTAACTAAACCATCAGCAAAACCTGTTTGTGAACCAAGTTCAAAGACTAGGTTAACTGCATGATCTTCTTTTGTAACTGTAAATAAGTATTCATAAACTGCATCTTCAGTTGTGATTGCAATACCATCTTTACGACCGTATTCAACCCATGGGTTGCCATAACCGATAGCTGCATTAATGCTTCTTGCTACTTCGGCTTTAACTGTGAATTGGAGACGGTATGTCTTACCCATTTCTAAGTTAATATAACCTGTTTGATGTAATTGAATTGCCCAAGCCGCATCACCACCACCGGTAATGTCAACTGCAAATGTACCAGCTGTTGTGTCAAGTGCTGTTGTAACAACAGGAGCTGTACCCCAGTCTTGGTGCCATACTGCCCATTCTGGAGCATCAACAGTTAAGTCAGCTTCAAAACTACCATTTGCAACTAAGTTTGTTGCATTAAATTGCATAGAAACAACTTCAATTGTAAATTCAGCAGTAGCTTCATTTCCTGCAGCATCTTCAACAGTTAAGTAAACGGTATAAGTACCTTCAACAGAAGTATCAATCGTAGTAACTGTTTCTTCTGCTGAATTCTTGATGACTGCAACGATTGCTGATGTTAAATCACCATCAATAATATCGTTTGCTGTAATACCAGCTAAAACATCAATTGTACCATCAACTAAGATTGACTTGTTAGCTACGCCAGCAAATGTTGGTGCAGTTTCATCTGGACCGACTTCAACTTCAACGATTTCGATGTTATCAAACCATAAGGTTGCGTTAACTGCAACGCCGTTAAGTGCACCTAGTTCGAATAATAAACCACCACGTTGGTTGTCGCGTGTATGAATAAATTCAAATTCATAGTTCGCCCAAGCTGTTGTAATTGTACGGTGTACGACATTACCTGGCTTAAAGTCTTCAAACCATGGAGCAGATGTTAAGAGTTCACCAACTTGAAGGTTGATTGTCTTTTCAACTGATGATTTTGCATCAAATGAAACTTTATAAGCTTTACCTTCTTCAAAAGGTACATTCATTTGACCAAATCTTGGTGTATAGATGTTAGAACCAGCTACAACTTCTGCTTTTAATGCGCCATCTTCAACTGATAATGTCATTGAAGAACCATCCGCATTATAAACAACTGAAGGATCATCCCAACCAGCTGTACCTTGAGCGAAGTCTTTGTTAACTAACATTTCGCCTTCAACAACTTCAGGAGCTTTTACTGTGATATAACGCCAACGTTGTGCAGTCAAAGTATCAACTTTAACTTCGTAGCGAATACCGTGTACGCCCACTTTAGTGGTATCAAGCATATGCGTTTCTGAAACGGTAGCGGTTGTGTTATACGTCATGACTGAAGTATAGTCAACGCTATCATTTCCTGTTGCAGTAACGCCAGTTAAAACGTTAAACTCAGTACCAAAATCGAGTGTAACATCATCTGCGCCTGCAAAAGTAATCGCTGTGAGCTCAGGCTCTGGTGTTGGAATTGGTTCTTCTTTACATGATGCTAAGAAGATTCCAAACACTGCGATTAGTGCTAAAACTAACCATTTCTTTCTCATTTATTTTCCTCCTTGAAAATAGACATTTATTTGATCGACATATCCATCTCGGATGTCTCTTGTCCACTGACCCATAATGCGATGATCCTTGATTTCTGATTGTTCATCGCCCTTAACTAAAACAATTTTTTCAATACGGCAAGCCTGATCATAGGTGTTTAAACCTGATCTGTTATGATAGATCACTTCTGTGTGACCGAATAACCTTAAGGTAATCTTTCCATCTTTGAAGAGTGAATGATGGAGTTTAGGTTCTAACTGGAAGATGAGTTTTCCATCTTCTTGTGTGAAAAGATGTTTACCAAAGAACATCACTTTCCACATTGAGAGTACTTCAGCAGTTGAACCGGTTAGTCTTGATACAAAACCTTGTCCACGTTTCTTAGGATCTGGGTTATTGGAAGGTGCGATAAAGGATGAGTTTTCAAAAGGTGATCTTCCATAAACTTCAGGATCCATCAGTGCAGTGAAGTTTGTTTTCATTTCTTCATAGAACTGATCATATAAACCTGATTTGAGTAAACCTAAGAGGTATTTGTAGGTCATATGTAAGAAGTTTGATTCTCTTTCGAACCAACCTGGTGTAAATGCACGAATACGACCGATTTCATGTCCTTCATCTTCTAAGGAAACGGATGTTTTATAGATATGATGAACAGAATCATAAAGGTTAGACTTTTTAATCGTTTCATACATCGTTTTCGCTTCATCAGCACTTGCTAAAGTTTTTAAGTAGCGCGCAGGTGCTTCTAAGAAAACTGGGAGTGCGCGCATATCAAACTTGCTGACTGAAACAGTGGGTAATCCGTATTCACCAATGAGTGGTTTACCCTCTGAAGTGAGGTTATCTTTATAATCAACTGCTTCATAAACTAGATACGTTGGATAGATCGGATCAATCGCTTTCGCTTTTTTAATACTTGATTGAAGCGTTTGTTCCATCTGGTTAATGATGGTTTCAAAGTGATTCAACTTAAATGTGATGGTGTTTGCACCATGTTTAAGTTGTTCACGGTAACTTTCTAACGCATTCATACGTAGATCCCAACGTTCATGTGGTGTATCGGCTTTGACCTTGAGAAGTGCTTGCATAAGTTCTTCTGTTTGTGTAAGCAGTGATACAAAACGATCAGGATATTGGTTTAACTTAGATTTAACAAATTTAACCAAGGTCATCAGTTCAATCATTTCTGAAACGCCTGAACCAAATAAACCTGGTAAACCGTTCATCGCATCATTCCAACCTGGTTTATTCGCTTCATAAGACAATCCAATTTCATGTGGGTCTAAATGTGCGAACTTATTTAAGATTAAAGTGATCAGTTTACCCATGATGTTGACTTTGACAACACCTGCTTGGTTTTTCAACCAACCATCATGTGCACCTTCACTGTGGTGGATCGCACCGTATTGTCTAATTTTGCCATCTTTGGTCTTCACATATTTTAATCGTCTTGGTAATACTTGAACAGGTGATTGGAAGAATGGAACATCTTTATGGAAGAGCACTTGTTCTTCATGGTCTGGGAACACACTTAAGTATGAATCGATCAAATCATAGAAATACGTGAAGTGATCTTCCCAATAACCTTCACCAAATGCAGCTTTGACATGAACTCTTGATGATTTTAAGATATGATCGAGCGTTTCTTGAACAGGTAAATGCGCTTGGTCTAATGTGGTTGCAATCATCCCTGGTGTAAATTCACCTTTTAACATATCTTGAATCACACTAGGTTGTTTAGATAAATCACCTTCATAAGTGAATTTAACACCTTCAATCGAGAGTGGATTGTATCCATCTGCTTGAATGAATGAGGTGAACTGTACTAAGTTGAAGTCACCCATCTTTGGTGTAAAGAAAACGTCATTTCTTCTGTTTTGCAAGACATCTCTAAAGTTTCCGTTACCTTGAGAGAAATACTTAGGTTCAATTGAGAAGAAATTATAATCTCTTTCTAAATCACCATGTTTTCTAGAATATAAATGATAACCGATTTCACCATCTAAGGTTTTAACAACCATCGGTGTACCACCACGTAAGAGATTATCTAAGTAACATTGCTTAACGTATTGATCTAATCTAGGTTCTGCAGTTTCCATAGCAACCGCATCCATTAAGTTTTGATGTAAGACTTGGTTTTCAACGCGCTTTTCTTCTAAGGATGCAACAGAATAGGTTTTAACCTTTTCATCAAGCATTTCTTTACTGGATGCATACCCAATGACTGAGTAGAATACTTCATGATTGAAATCTTTGAACTCAAATGCACTCATTGCGGATGGCACTTGATTGACATAGGTTTGATCTAACTTGATAAATGCTTTAAAATCATGATTGATTAATTGATACGGAGTTTCTAAGGTTGTATCTTCATCAAATATTTTTTTATAATCTGCAATATAATGTGGTTTTTGACTTGCTTTGGTGAAGTAGTAATTACCATCCATCACCATCTTAACTTCAGCTGAGTCTTCTGTAGAAGCTCTGAGCTTATAAAACATGTAGTCATTCGTTTCAACGGTTTCCATCCAACTTTGAAGTAAATTAGAGATGGCTTTATATCCGCCGTAATCAATACCAGAAGGTAGCACTTGCGCAATTCCATCAACAACCGCTAAATCCATCTTCTTGTTGGTTAAATTGATTAATTCAACTCGTCTAACTAAACCTGCGATGGGTTCACCCGGTAAGGTGAAGTAAGTGACTTTGACTTTAACACCAAGCTCTTTAATCTCTTCAACGAGTGATAATTCATCGGGTTGAATGATCATATCTTGATCTTTACCCGTTTCTTTAAAACATTCATAAACGGTGTTATTTATTTTCAAAAATGTTCTAAAACCAATTTTAGAAACATATTGATACGCTAAATTAGCTGGGTAAAACTCCATAATCGAACCATTTTTATCACGAATACCAAAGGATGCGATCGCTTGTCCACGGTTAACGTAAAATGCCCATAGGGGAATCCCCATCGGACCTGCGATACCGCTTAAAAAACTTGCGAAAGTCTTTTTCTTTTGGTAGTGATTCATGGTATAGGAAACATTGTTCTGATTCATATATCCTCCAAGGAAATCGGTTTCTTTCTGTGCTATAAATTAATCTTACCACAAAGTGGTAGCGTTTACAAATAAGATTATCTGTTAACTTTCGTTGAGTCTCTAATAATTAATTCAACGGGTAATTTTGTTATCTCTGAGATGTGCTCTTCAGTACCATCCATGAGTTTGATTAAAATCTTTGCTGCCATTTCACCTAACATCTTACGATCTTGTGCAACTGTTGTTAAGGATGGTGTGAAATGTTTAGCAAATGCAATGTTATCAAAGCCAATGACTTGTACATCTTCAGGAACACGTAAATCTAAATCTCTTAAGCCTTTTAAAACCCCTAATGCAATATCATCCGATGAAACGACAATCACTTCTGGTTTTTCATGCATCTGTTTCATTAAATCAGAAACGGCATTATACCCTGAGGTAAATCCAAACGATTCTGCAAATGCAATTTGGGTGTCTTCACAAGGAAGTTCTAATCTTTCCATCTCTCTTTTAAACGCAATCAAACGTTCGTGGAATGCTTTGGATTGAACAGGGCCAGAAATAAATGCAATTTTTTCTTTCTTTAAATGCTCTTTAATAAAATCAAGTGTGATTTTAATCCCTTGATCATTATCACTAACAACCGTGTGTAAGCCTGGGACAATCATGTCTGTTGATACACAAGGAATATCACTATTGATTAATTCATATAATCCTTGATCGTTATAGTTACCTACCACGATATAGACACCATCAACTCTTTTATTACGACACCATTCGTAATATGAGAGTTCATGTTGACCTAACTTTTTAACAATAAACGATAATTCATAACCTTGTTTTTCAACAAATGTTTTAAAATGCTGCAAGATGGATGAAAAGAAACTATGTTCTAATCCAACATCGGATTCTTCAGTAAAAACGATGCCTACCGTATACGTTCTTTTGGATTTCAGCATACGCGCAGAAGACGCAGGTACATAACCGACTTCTTTGATGTAGTTCATCACACGTGCTCTCGTTTGATCGGATACGTTACCGTTTTGATTTAACACTTTAGAGATCGTGCCTGGTGCGAGATTAAGTTCGGTTGCGATGTTATAGATTGTTCTTTTTTTCGTCAAGTCAATCAACTTCTTTCGTAGACTTTCACATACTTGAATTCAAAATGGACCGGGAAAATCGAATCATCAATCGGACCACCCCATGAACCACCTAAAGCAATGTTTAAAATCAAATAAAACGGTTGATCAAATGGCCAAAGTTTAATGTGAGGAAAATCTTTTTTCTTAAATGTCACCATGTGGTTTTGATCCAAGAAAAAGGATATGCCTTCTTCGTCCCATTCAATCGCAAACTCATGAAAACCTTCTAAAATACCTTTAACATCTAAAGCAAGTGTGGGTTGATTACCAATCCAATGATGATTATCTTTGGCGTGAAGTGAGAAATGGATGTGTTCTGGATTATGTCCAACATGTTCCATTAAATCAATCTCACCACAATCTGGCCATCCCACTTCTTTGATGTTTTGACCTAAAAACCAAATCGCTGGCCATGTCCCTCTACCTTGAGGAATTTTTGCCATCACTTCAACACGGCCATACTGAATCATGTGTTTATTTAAGGTTGTGAGTTTTGCTGAAGTGTATTCATTTTGATCATATGTTTCTTTTAAACCAACGATGTGAAGGATACCATCTTTCACATACGCATTTTCTACTTTGTCTGTGTAATACTGTGCTTCATTATTGCCAAACCCATGACCACCAGTTTCGAGTGTCCAATGTTTAGGATTGGGTTTTCCATCGAGTTCAAAGAGATCTTCCCAAACTAACTTATAACTCATTGTTTAGAATCCTCTAAAGACTTGATTAATTTTTGTCTTAATTCTTCAGTCATATAAACTCTGGGTGAATTCTCATAGGATGTATTTTCTTCTTCGATGATGAGTAGGTGCGCATCTTTACTTAAAGTGTGTGTATGATAGATTCCCATAGGGATTTTATAAATCACATTCTTTTTCATGGGTAAGCATGCAACTTCACCGGGTATGCCATCTTTTACTTCCACAAAAAACAGATGACATTCACCTTCTAAGAGTACGAAGACTTCATCGGTTAAACTGTGAGCTTCAACGTATGCCAGTTTATCCATATCGAGTTCATCGATATAATTTAGGATGGCAACTCTCCAGTTTTGATGATGGAATAATTTTTGATAACCAATCCCTTGGTAATCATATATTTCATAAAATTTCATCTAGCTTTACCTCAATGGATGTTTCTGTTTCAATGATGGAATGAATCTGATATTTACCAAAGGAAAGTCCTTTGGGGTTATGGTAAGTCACTTTCTTTAATTTGCCATTAATGTAAGTCGTAATGGATGCACGTCCATCTATAAAATCTGTTTGATCTAATTTTGGATTTAATTTGAGTTTTCCTTGATCAAAGGTGATTCCAAAGACTTCTTTACGAATAAGTAATATCATCCACGATGCAGACCCTGTCAAATAAGGATACATACCGAAACCACGGTCATTAAAGTATTCAGGTATACCAAGTAAGACGTGTGATGATGGGTCTTGTGCCTTTTTAAGGAGTGTCATCATCGCTTCATGACCATACTGAACTAAGTTATAGCGATATAAACCGTAAGCATACATCACTGCCATGTGTGAGAAGACTGCACCATTTTCTTTATGACCATAAGCAAAACCATATGCTCTTCCCATGTTGGTTAATACTTTTTTGTAATCGCTATTTAAGCGATATCCGCCTTGATCTTTGACATAAAGCATCTCTTTTGTTTTTACAGCAATCTTTTTCGCTTGATCTTGGGTCGCTGTTTCATTTAAAAGTGCCATGGTTTGACCCGTTAAATTAAGTGTATCTTTGGAGTCAACATCGTTTCCATCGTTATTAAAATAACTTTGGTAAACATCACCTTTAAAGCCATTCTTATGGAGATGTTTGATACCTAAATCATATAAATGTTCAAGTTTTGAAATTAAATCTTGTTTGTTGATTAAAATCGTTTCACCTTTAAAATCTGCAACCAAATCAAAATAATGATTTAACTGATTCTTTTCTTCTAAAAGTAAGCCTAACTCTTTAAAGATTTCAATGTGACTGACTTCAAGTTTTGAAATCAGCTGTGCTAAAACTTCTAAATTTGCTGTATACATGTGTGTGAAGCTGATGGTTTCACCAAGGTGATGTGCCATATCAAGTCCATCGTTCCAGTCAGCATCTTCTAATCTCACAAATCCGTGTTGACCTACGTTTTTAAATCCAACAAGATTTTGTAAAAGTAAATGCTCTAATACTGTACCCTCATAAACTTGACCTTTTGCATCCACTTGTTTAGGTGATGCATATGTTCTTGTCTGATGCGTAAAATGCGTGAATTGGTCCATGAAATAACTTTGTTTCTTTAAAAGGAAATCAAGATCTCCTGTTTCATCAAGATAAAGTTTTGTAGTTAACAGTGGCCACGCACCATGATCAGACCAGACACGTGTAATCATGTTACGATCTGCTTTAAACTCACCAGGTTGATCACCGATGATGGTCGCATTCGTACCATCCATGCGGATACCTGCAAAGTTATTGTATAAAAGTTCAATCACAGAGGAATCGTTCATCATGATTAAAGCGAGTAAGTCTTGCCATAAATCACGCCAACCTCTGCCACCACGACCATAATCATGGTGTGGTAAATAAGAATTACCAAAATATCTTCTTAACATGGGTTGTAAAACAACCCATGATAACTGATTTGTTGTTTTATGATCTGTCATTTCAATCTTTAAACCATCTTGATAACGATTGAAAAATGCAATGGTATCAGTTAAAGATTGGTTAAACACTTCTTGATTTAAGAAACGTTTGTCTAATTCAATGTGTTTTTCAGATTGATGAATACCAATCGTCATGATAAATGAAAGTGACTGATGAGGATTTAGTTCAACTTCTTCAAATTGAATTCCACCTAAAGCTTCATAACCATTAATCTCATAACCTACGGACTTTAACTCATCTAAACCTTTAGGAAAATAAAGTGATCCGCCATTCATTAAATCGTGAGTTGTAGGAATATAGCCTTTAACCTTCATATCGTTTGATGATACGTAAACACTATAGAATGTATCATTAACTTGGTGACCACGTTCATCAAAGGATAAAGTTGGCTTTAAAATCATACCACCTTCAACAACTTTAACTTGATTTAAAAGTGATGTCACATGACGATGATCTCTTAAGTTATCTGCACTTCTTCCGTAAAGAGGAACTGCAGTTGTTATATCAACCTTTTGAACTTCACTTGATTTATTTGTATACGTTACTAAATGACATTCAACCATACCATCTTGTGGAATGAAGGATGTCACATGCATGTCGTATAAAACGTTACTCCGTTTAATCTTTTGAACAAAAGGATCATAAGAAGCTTCTAGTAAGTCAGCTTGTTGTCTTTCGGTTTGTCCATTTAAGAAATACATCTCTTTATTAATACGAAAAATCACATTTCTTGAAAAATGTGGGTGATAGAGGTCTACCTCTGTCGTGGGTTCCATCGCGTAATGATGGTGATCAATCTTTAAATCTCCACCTAATGTTGGTGTGATTGATGCACGTAAACCTTTTGTATTAAAAAGTGGAAAATAGATGCCTTGGTTGTTTTTGAATGTGAAATGCGATGTCATCTGTTTAATTCTCCTTGCTATGGAAACCGATTTCCTATTTTTATTATATCTTCTTTTTTTTATTTGTAAAGGGCTTTCATAAAAATTTGTGAAATCGATTTCCTAAATGGATAAAAAAAGATGGCTTTAGCCACCTACAAAAATACAAACACTTTCTTTAATACTAAGGAGTATCAATGAGATTTTTCTTTATTTCTCTTTCATAAATAAGTATGCCTGTTTTTTTAATTTCTTCATCAATTTTTGAATGAGGATTAATCATTTGATTACTTAAAACCTCAACCTTTTTACTCAATTTTTCCCTTAACAACTCAATGAACCCATAGTATGTAAGACCATGTAAATCTGATTCAATATAAAGATCAACATCACTAAATTCATTTGCAAGACCTTTTGCATATGAACCGAACAGATATACGCGCTCAATATCATAATGTGAAGCTAACTCATGAACTGTTTTTTTAATCGAAAGAAATGATAATAAACCATGCTGTTCATCCAATTTCATATGATTTTCATGTGACTCTCTTAAAAGACGATCAATAAGTAAATTGAGCGCCCATTCGCTTGGATTTCTGATTTCTTGTTCCCAGTTTCTAAGCGTATTGATAGGAACCCCGGTTAACTTTGAAACATCTTCTTGCGTTAATCCTAGGTTTTCTCTAATCTTTTTTAATGATGGATTCATAACTTTCACCTCAATGTTATTATATACCTCATTGGGGTAGTTGTCAATATGAGGTTAACGCTATGAAGTATAAAAAAAGATGGCTTTAGCCACCTTATCTTTCAACTTTGAGTGAGAATCTTTTAATCACAAAATATATGATCCCGCCTACAAGAATATCAACAACCAAAAAAAGTGAAATATTCGTAAGTAATTCATCTCTAACATAGGCATTAATATCTAAAACATCATCTTTTTCAGCTTGTGTCATACCTAAATCAAAACCTGATGTTGCTAAATCAAAAGCTTCAACTTCAAGCATCACATCTTCAGCTAAAATCAGTGTTCCTTCATAATCATAAAGTGTGAGCGTACCATCATAGGTTTGATCAAGTAAAACATCGTAATAAACTAACCCAATCACGTTAAATCCATAAGATAGCGCACGACCTTCGTATCTTTCATCTTCATCACTTTGATAAATCATTGTTTCGCCTTCGTTAAATGTTAGTGCCATCTGATCATCTGGATCATCTAAACTTTCAGCATAAGGGATGTTATCATGTCTTGGAATAAGAAAGACAACCATATGATGAATATCACCATCTATTCCTTCAGTTAATCCTTGATAGACTAAGACATCATAATCAATGGTTTGAAACGAATCATTAAGCTGATAAGATGTTGTCTGATAACGCATAAACCCATCTGCATTTCTTGTTTCAACGACTTCATCAACTAACTCACCAAAGTATTCCAAAGATCTTCTTTGTACTGTTTGGTAAAGTGTCAGTGCATAGAGTGCAAAAAATAAGATCACACTAAATACAATATACCAAATCAAAAACTTTTTCATCTTGAAACTCCGTGATGATCATAGTAAAGTTTAGAGGTACCAAGCAAGATAATTTCATTATCATAAACAACGACGGCACCATCATCAGGGCATGTAATAATTGGCATTTTATGGGCTCTAAAGACTTTACGCATACCTGCTTTTTGCGTTTTTCTTCTTCTATAATGCGTTTCTAAGAAAAATCCTTTTAGTAGGTCAAGACCTTCTTCATAGCGAAATGAAGGATAATCAGCATCGATTGAAATATAATAATCTTTAAATTGAATCATTGCGCCAGCAGATGATCCAATGTAGATCTTCTTATGTGATTCAATTGCTTCTTGAATCCCTTTTTCTTTAATTCTTCGCATCATTTGATCAGGTGCGCCACCTGGAAAATAAAGAATATCTGCTTCCTTAATTTTCTTAATTGCACTTTCTTTTGTATCTTGATAATAATTGATAAAAAGAAGTTGATCTTCACCAATCCCATAGGGTGAAAAACTATTAACCATTTTTACGTAGTATTCACTACCCTTTTCATAATTGATCTGATAGTCACTTTCACTTCTAAATTCATGGTCAAAAAACGAATAAAGTAAAATAGCTACTTTATGTTCTTTTTTAATGACATCTTTTAATTCTTCAACAAGCATTTGACTTCCTAAAATACCTCTACTTAATAAAACATTAATCATGTTATGTCTCCTTTTTTTTAAAATCCAATACGGTATCTATCTTCTAACTTCTTCTTAAAATCAATGGGTAAAGAATCAAATATCGCATTGGGTATACGAAATGAATACCATCTTTGAAATCCTTTTTCTTTTAAAAAGATAAATATTCTCCCTGGAATTAAACCGTGTGTTCTTGTTGTTAACCAGTTAAAGATTGTGTTTTTCATATATTTAATGAATGCGATATCTTGAAATAAAATCTCTATCTCTTTTTTTCTTTTTTTGATGACTAAACTATCTTTATAAAATGTTACTTTTTTTGTTATTTTTCTTTCAATCAAAACGTTTGTCTTCATGTTTTTTAAGTTCACGCTCTAGATCTTTTATACGATCATCCTTCGCTTTTTCAATGTCTAAATCTGATTTATACATGCTGTAATTGATGAAACCGATAATAAAAAATAATAATCCAGAAAATAACCCCATACCAATGCCTTGACCGAGTGTCATATTTTCTACAAAAAATGACATGATTGGGAAACCAATCAAAGCAACGATCGATAGAACAATCAATGTGATACCTCTCACCTTATGATGATCTCTTGTTCGCATAAATAATCCCCCTTAATGAAGTCATTATAACATAGATGAAAAGAAAAGAGGAAATCTCCTCTTACATCACTTTCTTGATTTCTTGAATTGCTTTTTTAAAGACTTCATCTTCAGAAATATTGTTGGTGTTAATGACGACATAGGGAATGTCATAAACCGCACATTGTGCAACAACTTTCGTTGTATAATCACTCATTAACTGTTTAAAATACTCTCTATTTTTTTCGAAGTTTTCGATTTCTTGTTCTCTACCACGTTCCATAATACGTTTTTCAAAGTTTTTCCAATCAACATCTAAAATCAAATATAAATCAGGTTTTTTCACTTGATTCATATACGCATGAAAGACACCATTATACATATTCATAATCGTTGGCATGCTCTTTAAATTGTGCTGTGCAAATAACCAGTGTTCCACTAAATCACGGTCTACGATAAATGAACCTTCATACTTCACTTGGTTTAACCAGTGATTATGAATAAAATAAATTTGTAGAAGCATTTCAACGTTTGATTTTTGTTCATAAAGCCATTTTAAGAGGGTATTAAAGACTTCATCGTTTCTTTCAAACTCTTCCATCACGGGAAGTTCTAAAGCTTCCCCTAATCGTTTTACAAGTGTTGATTTTCCGCTTGCGATCATACCGCCAACTGATATTTTCATAAATCTAGTCTCCTTTATTTGTCTGTTGTTAAATAGTCAACACCCATGCTGTGATAGACAGCTATTTGTTTGGGATCATTGACAGTAAAGAGGGCTATGTTGAATCCTTCTTTTTTAAACCGTTTCATGTTTTCTTTGGTTAAAAGTTCATGCCAAATCGATAAATCAATCTTGTTGAGTCTTGCATCATAGATCGTGATATCATTAAGTTCACCTGTTAGAAGTTGAAGTTCAATGGTATCTGATAAAGCTCGAATATACTTTAAATAATTAAGATTAAATGAAATCAAAATGGTTTTTAAACCTGGATGATCTTCAATCATATTCACAAGATGTGTCAGTGAAGATAATTCACTCACTTCTTTGACTTCAATGACAGCAACCTTGTCATGATAAACACAAAGTTCTAGAAATTCTTCTAAGGTTGGAATATGCTCATTGTCATAAGATTTAACGCCATGACCTGATTTGATCTTATGTGATTTAATTTGATCAAGTGTCATTTCTTTAATCTTACCTTCTGATTTTGTCATCCGAAGTAAGTTGTCATCATGCATGATTATAAATTGATGATCTTTCGTTTCATGGATATCACATTCAATGCCGAAAAAACGTTGTTCTTTACAAGCGAGCTCAAAGGCTGCCATTGTATTTTCAGGTGCTTTTGAGGATAAACCTCTGTGTGCAATAATCTTCATAAAAACCTCTACTTGAAAAACGATGTACATTGCTATTGTACCATCACTTCAAGCATTTTGATTAAGAAAAAAGTGAAGATTTAATCGCTTCACTTTATCTTTATATTAATTTTATTTAAGCGTTATATTTGAATTAATCAATTACTTGATTTCATTCTTTTATCTCTAAAAATTGCTTAATGCATCACTGTCATTTTACGCCCATCACGATGCAGGCTGTTACGTTGCTCAACTTTTGATGTCGTAAGTGTTAAGAGTTGAACAATTTTTACAACTTCTCCAATGGTGATTAATGATGCCATCGACTCATCTAATCCACCTGACTTATTACGTTTTAACCATAACTTCTTAAACTCTTTCATCAGTGGCGCATAATGTCTTGCTAACCATTTTTTATAGTCATTAAATTCAGTTGATGTCACATGTTGACCATGCATACGAACCACCATCATGAAAGATTTCACTAAACGTACAGAAGTTAACATTTCACTTTGGATCAAAATGTCATCATTTTTACTAAAACGTAGTTTAGAAATAGCGGTTTCGAGTGCACTCATTTTATCAAGCATAAAACTAAAATTACTCATTAACCCATAAGGATGATCTTTATAAAGCAGGTAGAATGATCCCTGGAGATCGTGTGGATTTAAATGTTTAGCCACCGTAAATAAGGAAACCAGTTTGGATGCATTATACGTATAAGGTGTTTCATAATCGACATAAGTGCCTAGATCAAGCATAAGTTGACCTGTTCTTCCTAAAAGATCTTCAACAACAAATAAGTTAATGTATTCTCTCATCTCTCTTTGGTTATGGATGCGCGCATTCCAAGATTCTAATCCGCCATAAACGATACCTGGAATACTTGCAGGTAACATTTGAAGATGACCGTTATCGCCCCAATCCGTGAGTAACATCCCTAAACCTTTATTGAGTTTGGTATGCAAAATCGCATTTCTGATGTTTTCAAACATCGTTGTTGTTCTACCTGTAATTGAATTCCAAGATGATGTACCAGGTGCAGCTAAAAACTTCACACCAAGATCACCTAATTGTTTTAATGTTTTATGAAAAGGGTAATCATAATCATAACCCCAATCAACAAAGATTAAATCTTTAGGCAGTTTTGCAAGTGCATCTGGATAATGATTTAATACATCGCCCCAAATGAGTGGTGTTTTATTATTGTCTTTCATAAAATCATACAATTTTAAAACATAATTTAAATAGAGTTCACCAACACCGATTTTTTTAGCTTCTTCTTCGGTCTTACCATGACCCAGTTCATAAGGTTCATCTAAATTGATGTTAAAGTAGTTTGATTTTGTCGATTTTAACGCATCCTTATAAAAAGATTTCACGAGTTCTAAACTACGTTCATCTAAAGGATTAATGGTTGATGGATCTCTATGTGATCCCCAAAAAAACATGCCATCTGGCATCACTGCTAGTTCAGGATAATGCTTTAACCACGCCGTCATGTGTCCTAAGCCATTATGACAAGGAACTAAATCAATCATTCTCGCATTCGCATACTTTTCTAGTGCACGATATTCTTTGGGTGTGATCGGTGTCATACCCTCATTATAGAGATGTTCAAACGAAGGGTAGAAATAACTAAAGCCTTCGATATAGAGTTCAAAATGATTGTATTTTAAATCTGAAAGGATATCTACATATTTCTTTAAAGTGTCGAGTTTAGGAATTTTGTTTCTTGAGATATCTAACATGAACCCTCTGAATTCGAGATCAGGTTCATCAGATAAATTTAAATAGGGAATTTTCCCTTTTTTAATTTTATGCAGTTGAATCAGTGATTTAACACCATAAAATAAGCCATTGACGGTACCATAAAAAATCTGAATGCCTGTCTTATCGACCTTAATTCCATACGCTTCTTTACTCAGTGCTGCATCTTTGACAAAGGTAAGATTTTCAATGTGATGATCTTCTTTCTTTTCCAAGATCGGGTTTTTAAAAGCAGCTTCAGCTTTCTTTGAATCTTTGGTGTGATTGAAATAAATACCTTTGGTGGCATCGAACGTTCCCTCAAGGATGTTTAAATGCTTTGGTGCTGGATAAATCATCGTTTATGTCTCCTTTTTTTTATTTTCTAATATAAATGAATTCAAATTTCCAATCTAGAATTGACCAAAAATTTTAAAATTTCTTCATCGCCATCTTTTTCATAAGTATCTTCAAATCCATACGATATATAGAACTGATAGGGCATCTCATCTTCAACCATGCAGGATGTATAAAGATATTTTTGATGATCCGATTTTGTCTTTTCGACTAAGAGATCTAAAACTTTCTTGCCATACCCTAGATGTTGAAAAGGTTTAGCAATCATAAAACGCCATAATAGATATGATGGTTGATCACTGTCTTTAATGTCATCATCATGAAGTGCGAGCATCACAAATCCAACAAGCTGATCATCATTATAGATTGCTCTTGGCCATGCTTGTGGTTTTACATAAGCTTCAGCAATTGAAACCGCATTATGTGCAACACATCTTTTTTGTTTGTCATCTAATGTT
>MIDA01000034.1 GCA_001830045.1 Tenericutes bacterium RIFOXYA12_FULL_35_10
GCTGATAATCCAACTACAACTGAAGATGAATCAGATTCATTTTTAGAATCTTCGATTGCAGAAGCAATCCATTACGCGAGACTCAATGGTGCAGATATCATCAATTTATCACTTGGAACTTCATCAACCAATACAGTTACAAAAAACGCTATTGACCAAGCTCTTGCAGATGGAATCATCATCGTTGGTGCAAGCGGTAATGATGGTGATACGACGAAATACTATCCTGCATCCTATCCAGGTGTAATCTCTGTGGGCTCCGTTGATTCAGTAGCTAATATTTCATCATTTTCGAATTATAATGATGCCGTTGATGTTTCTGCTCCAGGATCACAAATTGTTTCTACAACACTGAATAATGGCTATGCAAGTGGATCAGGCACATCGTTTGCTGCACCACAAGTTGCTGGTGTTCTTGCACTGATGAAAGGTTATTTTCCAACATTAAATAGTTCAGCAATCATCACACAACTGCAGACTGCTTCCGTAGACCGTGGCGCAGTAGGTTATGATCAGTATTATGGTTATGGCATCGTCAATGCCGCACAAGCGCTTCAAATACAGTATGTGACAATTACCTTTGATACAGCGGGTGGAACGGCTATAAGCCCACTTCAGGTCGTTTCTGGATATGCATTTAATGTGGAAGATCCTATCAAAGAGGGTCATACATTTCAGGGGTGGTATCTGGATTCTAGTTTCCAAAATGTATTTACAGTGGGTACAGATACAACAACAAACAATTTGACACTCTATGCTAAATTTAATCCAAATCTCTATGAAGTGTCGTTAGTGGTCAACCAATCACTTTATCAAACATTACAAATCTACTATGGTAACGTACCATCTATCAATGATCCAGTACCTAATGAAGGCTATGTTTTCGTAGGGTGGTATTATGATATTCAGTATCTTAATCCTTATTTAGATGAACCTATTACAGGTGATATAACACTTTATGCAAAATTTGATCCAGCTTTGTATACAATCCAATATTATGTTAACGGATTGCTTTATGAGACAGATGAATTACCTTATTTAACTGTTCCTGAAACACCCACACCTTATTCTATATTTCCATTCGCGGGGTGGTATTATGATACTACATTCATCGAATCATATACACCTGAACCCATTACATCATCTTTTAATCTATATGCACGATTTAATGATGGTACCTATACAGTTACTTTTTATGATTTTGATTTATCAACCATTTTATCTACCGAACAAATCTATTACGGTTTTCCAGCAACTGCTCCTAATGATCCAGTCAAACCCAATTCACCATCATTTAGTTATGTATTTACAGGATGGAGTGAGTCATTTGATGAAGTGACAGAAGACTTAATAATTTATCCCTTGTATGAAAAAACATATATCAAAGAATCGATTTCACTATTACCAGGCATTGATACGGTCAATGATTTTAATGATTGGAATGATGCAGGTATTTTTGTATTGGATGACTTATTAAGTGTTCAAGTTGAAATCAATGAATTAGATATGTATTATCAGATCATTTACAAGATTTATGAAGGTGACCTCTTAATTGATACACGTTATCGCATGGTTACAATTGATCAGACGAATCAATTCATTCAGATTGAACTATTGCCTGGCGTTGACACCATCGAAGTTGGTGAAACGTATATTGATCAAGGCGCTACTTCCAATGTCGGGGTCGTTGTTACTGATAATCAGGTGGATGATAAAACTCCAGGGATCTACCTCGTCATATATGAAGTGACACTTGAAGATATAACTACTCAAAGAACACGTTATGTTTATGTTTTAGAGAGTGAATCATATCATCCAGTCGTGACTTTATACATCATACCAAGACCTGAAGGATGGTGGCTACAGTGAGAAAATTAATCTTGAGTATGCTATTGCTTAGCATGATTTTGGCTGGTTGCACTGAAGTGTCCCTTGATTACTTAGAATTTGAATTAAACCCAGGTGTTGATACCATTGAAATCAATGACACATTCATAGATGCAGGTGCACAAGCAAAATACGGTTTAAAAAATCTTGAAGTGATTACTATTTCAAACAATGTTAATACAACTCAGATTGGTGTTTATGAGATTATATATCAAACGACGCATCGTGATTTAGTTCAAACATTGGTTCGTATTGTTACAGTTGTTGATGAAACGCCACCAGTTTTAAGTCTTAAACCAGGAATTGATACCATCACTGTTGATGAAACTTGGGTTGATGAAGGTATACAAGCTACAGATAATAGTCAAGAGGAACTTGAAATTGTCGTGCAAGGTGAAGTTTTACCAATCGTTGGAATTTATGAAATTACATACCGTGTCTTAGATAGCTCAGGTAATGTTTCAACCATTAAACGTTATGTTCATGTTATTGAATGAAAAAAGTAGACATTTGTCTACTTATTTTTTTCATCACGATATAAATGTTTTAAAAAGGATTCAGGATGATTCATAAACTGCTTTAATAAAATCACAGATTCAATCTGATCATAAGCTATTCTTTGGAACCCTTTATCACTAACCTCATAGATTGTTGCATATGGAATAGCCATCAAAATGGGAGAGTGCGTCGCAATGATAAATTGATTTTCACGTTTTATACCTTCATCAATCATCGATAGGAGTGTCAACTGGTTTTGAATGGATAAAGGTGTTTCTGGTTCATCAAGTAGGTAAAGTTCTTTTTCTCTAATTCTTGATTTAAAGAAATCTAAATAAGCTTCACCATGAGAAGATGTGAGTAAATCACTTTGGTATAGATTGTTGATTTCACCAATTGTTCGCATATGAGGCATGCGTGCTAAAGATTTAGATAAAGCAGATTTATGTTTGTATGTTTGATCAATCATTTTGAGTTCTTGGTAAGCCTCAGCCTTTTCTTTCATCATATCATCAATGTATGAAGTAAAATCTTCTGCACTAAAAAAGAATCCTTTAGGTTTACTTAAAGCGTATTTAATCTTCACATAAGATTTAGCATCACTGATGGGTGAAATCAACTCAGGATGCAAAATCTTTTTATCTTTGATTTTATAAAGACCAATAACCTCATTGATCAACTCTAAAAAAGTTGATTTACCAGAGCCATTTTCGCCAATAAGAATGGTAACAGGTGCATCAAAAATCATTTCATGTCCAAAAAAAGGTAATTGATAAGGGAATATATCTTTATTTACTTTACTAAACTGAATCGATCGAATTAAGGTCATGATAAAAAACTCCTTGATTCAAGCATAACACATCAAAAAGATGATGTAAATAACAAAAATAGGACATTTCATCGCCATTTTTAGAATTTGTGTATTATAATGAAGGTAAAGTACAAAGAAGGGAGATTAGCTCATGTGTTTTTTTAGAAAGAGACGTGAACGTAAGAAAGCCCTCGCGGCTGAAATGGCTGCTAAAAAAGAACCAGAAGTTCAAAAAGCAGCAGTTATGGAACCAAAGGTAGAAGAGGTTAAACCAGCTCCTGTTGTTGAAAAGAAGGAAGTCAAGGTTGAACCTAAACCAGTTCAAAAAGAAGAACCAAAACCTGTGGTCAAAGAAGAGCCTGAAGACTTAGAACAAGATGATGAAGAAAAGGTGGACACAAAGGAAAAGACAAAAGTCGTTAAAATTCCTAAGTACCATGTTTCACAAAATAAAGATGAAGACTCTGAAAACTTTAAGAAGTGGCGTGTAAGAAAAGAAGGATCAACAAAGACAATCAAATTCTTTGACACACAAAAAGAAGCCATTGCATTTGCAGAACAACTTGCAGAATCTGCAGGTTCTTCAGTAGTCATTCATAAAATGGATGGATCTATTAGAAAACAAGATTACACAAAGAAGGAATAGAAGCTAAATTTTAGCTTCTTTTTTCTTAGAAATCACTTTCATAATGACCTTCATTGTTCGAATGAAGATGATATGATACAATAAGTGAGGAAACTATGAAAGTGAGATAACCTCATGCTAGAAACATTTTTGTTTGCTGCCAATGCGATATTACCTATTGTTGTTTTAATTGCACTTGGTTATGTGCTTAAACACATTCGATTTATTGACATAAATTTTGTCAATATTTTAAATAAATACGTCTTTCGAATCGGATTGCCAGCACTCTTATTTTATAACGTGTATAACATTGAAAGTTTTGAAGACATCAAATTTGGTGTCATCATTTATTCTGTTTTAATGATGCTCATCCTATTTGGAATTGGATTGTTAACAATCCCATTTACAATAAAAGATCCTAATCAAAAAGGTGTCGTATTACAAGTTATTGTTCGTTCTAATTTTGCACTCATTGGTATTCCGCTAGCACAAACACTTGGTGGATTTGAAGCCATTGCAGTTGTTGCATTACTATCAGCATTTACAATTCCACTGGCCAATATCTTATCAGTTGTATCACTTAACATGTATCAAAAAAATGAACTTGGCGAACGCATCAGTGTGAAAAAAATGGTTTTAAATATACTGACAAATCCACTGATCATTGGCGTTTTCTCAGGCTTATTTGCTTTGTTGATTAGACGGCTATTAACACCTGCTGGTGGAACCCCCATATTTACAATCAAAGAAGATACAAGGTTTATATATGATTCGATTAAACTTTTAAGTCAAACAGCATCACCTATGGCTTTAATCGCTTTAGGAGGCCAATTTGAACTCTCAGTTGTTAAGCCTTTAATCAAACAAATCATTCTTGGGGTTACATGGAGAATTGTGATTGTTCCTGCGATTTCATTAGGTCTTGCTTTCTATTTAGAAAAACACATTCCAGGTATGGAATATGCATATGCTGGATTGATTGCACTTTTTGGTACCCCTGTCGCAGTATCATCAGCAATCATGGTTCATGAAATGGGTGGCGATGAAAAGCTTGCAGGACAACTCGTTATCTGGTCTTCGGTTTTCTCAATTTTCACGCTCTTTTTAATCATAGTTTTCTTTAGATCGGTAGGTGCATTTTAATGTATGGACACTTTGTAAAATACTATAATGACATCTTTTCTTTTGACAGTAGTTTAATTAAACAACTATTACCTTTTGTTAAACAAGATGGAAAGGCAGTTGATCTTGGTTGTGGTACGGGTAGACTTGTATCTTTAATCAATGATTTGAACATGCCGTGTGAAGGTGTCGATCTTGATTTTGATATGATTCAAAAAGCAAATGATGATTATCCAAACTATCGATTTATCGAAGACAGTATGGTTCACTATTTAGAAGTGAATAAGGATTATGATTTAATCCTTTGTTTTGGGAATACATTACCTCATTTAAATCCTCATGAGTTAAGTCATTTCTTTCAATCATTAAAGAGTTCTCTTCGAGAAGATGGAACTGCAATCATTCAACTACTGAATTATCAACATATTTTAAAAAAACGTCCGAATCAATTAAAAACATTGACATTTGTTCATGGAACATTTGAAAGATACTATACGTATCATAATGATACTATCACTTTTAGAACTTTGCTAAATGTAGGTGGTCAAGTGAGCGAAGGAACGACCACACTTTACCCCTATCAAAAATCAATGCTAGAAGAAATGATCGTAAACTCTGGTCTTAAAGTCGATGTCAGAACTGAAATCGATCATCCTGCTTTTAATGAAGACGCTTTTTATTTAACCTTAATCATTACGCATCACTAGGGATAGGAACTTACGCAAGTGAGTTCCTTTTTTTATGCAAAAAATTCGAAATTCAAAGCAATTTGTGATACTGTATGTATGGTGAAAGGGTGATTCTATGTCAAACCTAAAAAAAGAGATTAGTTTATTTGGTGGTATCTCCATTCTTGCTGGTATCATGATTGGATCAGGTATATTCGTTTTTGCAAGCCTTGTTTTAGTTGAAGTAGGATATGCACCAGGTTTATCCTTACTCGCCTGGTTGATTGGTGGGATCATCACTTTGTTCTCTGGATTAACCTATGCTGAACTTGGTACGATGTTTCCTGAAACAGGTGGTTATTACGTTTATCTTAGAAAAGCTTATGGTAAAGGTGTGGCTTTCTTAAGTGGTGTGATGAACTTTGTCTTATCAAGCTCTGGTAGTATTGCACTTCTTGCACTCGTTTTTGTTGAAATTTTTTCCTATATGATTCCACTATCAACACTCTGGATTAAAGTGATTGCAGCACTGATTATTATATTATTGACAATCATAAATGTACTCGGTGTCAAAATGGGTGCACTTATTCAAAAGATATTTTTTATCGCAAAACTTATTCCACTTCTTGGTATTATCATTTTAGGTCTATTCTTTGGGACTGAAACACTTAACTTATCTTTTGAAACAGTAGAACAAACATCGTTTTTACAATTTTTACCTATGATTGGCTTTGGTGTAGTCGCAACCCTTTGGGCTTATGAAGGTTGGACAAATTTAAATACAGTTGCGGGTGAAATGAAAGATGTGAAAAAAGATTTACCTCGTGCATTATCAATTGCAATCGGTTTAGTAACGGTTATTTATTTGTTATTTATTATCGCACTTTACAGACTTATTCCTTATCAAACCTTGTTAGCGGTAGATTCATCAGCTAATTTGCCTGTGATGGCTATGATGAGTCGCTTCGGCCAAACGGGTATGTTGATTATTTTTATCAGTGTCATGGTCTCGATTTTTGGAGCACTTAATGGAAGTACCATGGTATTTCCTCGTGTCTATTATGCGATGTCTTTAGATAACACATTCTTTAAATCATTTCAAAAGATACATCCAAAATATCAAACACCCGTGATCTCGATTATTGCATCTGGTGCAATGGCCATTGTTTTATTGCTCTTTAATATTCGTGAATTACTCACGTTTGTCGTTTTAGGGGGTCTCATCTTTAATACGCTCATCTTTATCAGTGTCTTTATCTTTAGAAAGAAAGAAAAGGATCTTGAAAGACCCTACCAAGTGTTTGGATATCCTTATGTTCCAATCATCGCGATTATCGGATTAGTTGGTTTATTTGTGGCAACACTCATTTCGAGTTTTATCCCATCAATGATTGGGTTAGGGGTTCTCCTTGTTGCATTCATCATTTATCAATTTATCATCAAAAAAAATAAGGCACATTAAATTGTGCCTTTTTCTTTGAGATCCTCAATGATAAGTTGATCATCTCTTACGATCATTTCATAATGTTGATTTAAGATGATTGAACCTTCAATCATTTTAGTTGCGATCAGTGTTTCTATATGACGTTGAATAAAACGTTTTAAAGGTCTTGCACCATATTCATCATTAAAACCATGTTTAATCACATATTTATAGATATCATCACTGAAAGTAATAAGTATGTTTTTCTCATTGAGTCTTTCATAGAGATCCTGAATCATCTTTTTAGCAATATCCATTTGTATTTTTAAAGACAGAGCATTAAAAATGACGATTTCATCGATACGGTTGATAAACTCAGGTTTGAATTTCGTTTTGACGAGATTCATCACTTCTTTTTGAGCGTTTGCTTCATAACTCAGTAAGTATTCGCTGCCGATATTCGAAGTTAAGATAATAATGGTGTTTTTAAAGTCTATGGTTCTACCTTGACTATCCGTCAATCTACCATCTTCAAGAATTTGAAGTAAGATGTTAAATACTTCAGGATGAGCTTTTTCAACCTCATCAAATAAAATAATCGAATAAGGTTTTCTTCTCACAGCTTCGGTTAACTGACCACCTTCATCGTAACCCACATATCCAGGAGGAGAACCAATGAGTCTTGAAACACTAAAGGATTCCATATACTCACTCATGTCGATGCGGACAATTTGATGTTCACTATCAAAGAGTGCCTCAGCCAGTGATCGTGCAACCTCCGTTTTACCAACACCTGTGGGTCCTAAGAAGAGGAAAGAACCGATGGGTCTGTTTTCATCTTTGATACCAGCACGTTGTCTTATAATCGCATCACTGATTAAACGCAGTGCATGATCTTGACCTATCACCCGTTTTTTGAGTGTTTCTTCAAGGTGTAAAAGCTTTTCTTTATCACCTGACATCAATTTAGAGACTGGAATTTGTGTCCACTTAGAAACGATTTCAGCAATCGATTCTTCAGTAACAACTTCGGTCAACAGTTTTCCTTCTTGCTGGCTTTGTAATGTTAATTCTTGTATAGTTTTTTCGAGTGCGGGAATCTTTGAGTACTGTAGTTCTGCTGCCTTTTGATAATCATTTGCATTAAATGCATTTTGAAGATCATTTCTTAAGGTTTCGAGTTGTGTTTTTTGGGATTTAATAGCATTGATTTGTGTTTTTTCTTTTTCCCATTGTTTTCTAAGTTCGGACTCTTGTTGTTTTAAGGTTTGAATTTCAGATTTAAGTTTCGTTAGTCTTTCTTTTGATATAGGATCAGATTCTTTTTCTAACGCCATTTTTTCTATTTCTAACTGCATTAATCTTCTTAAGACATGATCAAGTTCAACGGGCATTGAATCAATTTCTAAACGAATAGAAGCACATGCTTCATCGATTAAGTCGATGGCTTTATCAGGTAAAAAGCGATCTGATATATAACGATTAGAAAGCGTTGCAGCCGCGATAATGGCTGGATCTGAAATGTGCACCCCATGATGTGCTTCAAATCTGGATTTTAAACCACGTAAAATACTAACTGTATCAGAAACAGTTGGTTCGTCGATCACAACTTTTTGGAAACGTCTTTCAAGTGCAGAATCTTTTTCGATGTATTTTCGGTATTCATTCAGTGTTGTAGCACCTACGCAGTGAAGTTCACCTCTAGCAAGCATCGGTTTAAGCATATTGGATGCATCCATGGCACCATCAGCTCTACCTGCACCAACAATAGTGTGTAATTCATCAATAAAAAGAATGATTTCGCCATTAGAGTCCTTAATCTTTTGTAAAACAGCTTTTAATCTTTCTTCAAATTCACCTCTAAACTTTGCACCCGCTACTAAAGCAGCAAGATCAAGTTCATAGATCATCTTGTTTTGAAGTCCAATAGGAACGTCTTTATCTACAATTCTTCGTGCTAAACCTTCAACAATAGCAGTTTTACCAACACCAGGTTCACCGATGAGTACAGGGTTATTTTTGGTTTTTCTGGATAATATTTTGATGACTCTTCGGATTTCTTCTTCACGTCCAATAACGGGATCGATTTTACCTTTTTTGACTGCATCAACAATATTTCTTCCAAATTTCTCTAGAATATTTGGATCTTTTGAATAGTCATCCATCTGTGTAAAGTTCATGATGTTCCTCCTTTGGCAGTCAATACATCTGAATGCCAATATTATTATAAAACATGATTTTAGCACTGTCAACTATTAAGTGCTAATTTGTTACAGTTCACATAATTTTTTACATCTTATAATTCCTTTTTAGATTTAATGATTATTATAGGTAATCACATAGTGAGAACAAAAAAACATAAGGATTCTTATTGACTTTTAAGGTCTTAAAAAGATATAATGATATAGCATGTTATGGCCTCATAGCCAAGTGGTAAGGCAAGGCACTGCAACTGCCTGATCATCGGTTCAAATCCGTTTGAGGCCTCCATAACAATCATTAAAACACCTTCTAATGAGGGTGTTTTTATTTTATCAAGCGAGTGAAAGTGTTTTAACATAAAATTTATGCTATATTAGAGATAAAATATGGGGTGATGCTATGGAATATATCATAGGTATTGCTGTTATGTTAAGTCTTGTCATTTTGGTGAAGTCTCCTCTAGGTCATGACTTCCAAAAAAAATGGATTTATTACATTCTTTTTGGAAAAAATCGTCCCCAAAAAGATTGGTTTGTTTTGCATGATGTTTCTTTTTATGACAGTACAAAATCAGTAGTCATTGATCACATCATAGTTAATACAAGTGGTATACATGTCATTGGTATGTTTGCTGAACAAGGTCATATTACAGGTGGAGAATATGATAAGTTATGGGAAATAACAACACATTATGGAAAAACATCCGTAACCATGAAAAATCCTGTTTATCAAATCAATGACCAAGTTTTATCTTTAAAGCAAGTTATCCCCATTAAAGTTTCAGTTTATGGATATGTGTGTTTCAATCAGCATGTAAAACTCAAAGTGAAATCAAAGATTATAACAGTCACAAGTTTAAGACCTCTGATCAAGCACATAAAGGTCAAGAATAAAGCAACAAAACCACTTAAACCCATTGAGGTTCGGAATTTATATGAGGCTATCAAAGACCTTCGGAAAAAAACATTTAAGCATCAACCGATAACAATCGAAAATACACCCAAAAAAGCACATCAAAAAGATCTTTGATCTCTAAGTGGACACAAGAAGTGTTCCACTTTTTTTTAGAGTGACTAAATATAGGGTATAATAGAACTAATAAATAACGCGTATAAGGAGGATTTATGGAAAAAACAGAATACAAAATCGCACTGCTTATAGACTCTGAAAATGTATCACCCAAATATATTAAATCAGTGATGAATGAAATTGCAAAATATGGACGTATCGTCATTGCGAGGTTTTATGGCGATATCAATAACTTATCAAAAGATTGGCACAGGACGGCACAGGATCACGCTATTAAACCTGTTCATCAATATAATGTTGCTATTGGTAAAAATGCTGCTGATATGGCGATGGCTTTAGATGCACAAGAAATGATGTATCAAGAAAAAGTAAATGCCTTTTTTCTTGTCACTTCAGATTCTGATTTTACACCACTTGCAGTCAAACTTAGAGAAGGCGGCATGCATGTTGTTGGCATCGGTAGTTTAAAAACAACGACACAAGCATTTAAATCTGCATGTAATGAATTTAGGTATTTTGAATATTTAAATGATGACGAGGATGAAGAAGAGGTTGTTCCAAAAAATGTGGAAGCTGATAAAGCTGAAATTGATAGAACCATTAAGGGAATTATCATCGAAAATGGTGTTGATAATCGCATCCAATTATCCCGATTAGGAGATATCTTGGTCAACCGCTTTTCCGATTTTGATCCTAGAAAGTATGGACATAAATCATTATCAAGTTTAGCTTCAACTATTCAAGGAGTTATGCTGAACCAAGAAAAAACGACGACCTATGTCTCTTTAAAGCCATCGATGCAAAAAGAAGAAATCATGAATGAAATTGTTGAGATTATTCAAACCAACAAGAGTAAAGAAATGATGCTTACAAAGATTAAACAAGAACTTGAAAAACGACATCCTTCATTTAATTATGCAGAACTTGGATTTACACGTTTTTCTAAATTGGTTTCAAGCATTCCCCATGTTTTAGTTAGTAAAAATGCTGCTAAACTTAAATGAAGATTTATAATATTAAAGGCGATATGCCAACCGTGCAACTTGCAAAAGATCGCTTAGATATGATCATCAAATACGAAAAAGAAAAATGCATTAAAGTAATTCATGGCTATGGTTCAACTGGACAAGGTGGACAAATTAAAGAGATGGTTCATCAGTGGGCAAACCAAAAAATGAATGCTGGAATCATTAAAGCATATATTCCGGGTGAGGCATTTGGTCATCTTTTAGGTTTTGACTATACCATTAAGACGTATATGCAGTTACTTAAAGCAGATCCTGAAGGTCTTCGGTCAAACGAAGGTATAACCTATCTCATTTTATAAGGAGGTGTGATGATGAACTTATCATCCTATATTAAACCAAAATCAATGATTTATACAGGTGAACATCACGATGTACCTGTAACAATCATTCATTATGCCTACGATGAAAAAGATGTTCATATCACCGATAGTATCAAAAGTGATACCAAGTATAAACATTATATCCAAGTCATTGGTCTCTCAAATACCAAAATCATTGAAGGACTCAAAGAAGTGTATCCTATTGATCCACTGGTATTAGAAGATGTTTTAAATGTGAACCAACGAACAAAAATAGAGCTTAAAGGAAATTATGTGTTTGCCGTATTGAATCTTGAATATTTATATCATGGGGAAGTTAAAGATGACTATATGAGTTTAGTCATGTTCGAAAATACGATTATTTCATTCCATGAAACAGAACCTTTTTTCCTACAATCTCTTCAAGTTTTGTTTAATGAACATCACGAACTTAGAGAACGAAGTGTCGATTACCTTCTTTATCAAATTTTAGACATGGTCACTGACAATCATTTAGACATTTATGATATATTGGATGAACAGATCAATCATTTTGAAGAATCGATTATCGAAAACGAAAATATTAAGCAAGATGAATTTTACATGATGCGTAAAGCCATGCTTAATCTTAAAAATCATGTGACACCAACCTACGAACAATTAGATAAAGCCATGAATCGAAAAAATGATATGTTTCGTACAGATAATCAACCCTATTATGATGATTTAATGGACCACTTGCAGCGTCTTGATACAAGGATTACACAATCGAGAGAACAGATGAGAAACTTACTTGATCTTGATATGAATAATCAATCAACAAAAATGAATAAAATCATGGCAACACTCACCTTATTTTCTGCGATTTTTATTCCATTATCTTTTTTAACTGGCTTTTTTGGAATGAATTTTGTCCATTTTGGAGTGTTAACTTATGAACATGCAGTGATTATTTTTACCATCATTTGTGCGCTTATTATGATTGGTATGATATTCTTTTTCAAACGCAAAAAATGGTTTTAAAGACAAGTGAAATAATCTTGTCATAATGTTAAAAATCGTCATTCAAAATGATGACAAAATGGAGTGTTAGTGGTAGAGTGAAGTTGAGGGCAAAAACCCGATCATGACGTAGCAGTAAGTGGTGCGTCAAACCTTCATACCATACATCAAAACATGTGATTAAAAACATGTATAGAGAATGATATAATCGTGATTCGCACCATTTTCAATGAGATAAGAGAATTGAAAGTGAGGTGAACATGTATGGCAGAAAAGAAAGTTGTTCAACAAACCAAACCAGCTCCACAACCAACTAAACCAGCTCCAAAAGCTCCAGTAAAACCCGCTGGTAAGAAATAAAAATGTAACGGGTTTACATTCCTGATCAATCGATGTTGACCAGACGACTAATCAAACTGAATAACCACACGCTAGCACGAATGTGTTGGCGTGTTTTTTATTATTTAATGATTTATTCAATTCGTTTTATCATGAATACATAAGAAAACGTTATCATGCATTTTCATGATGCAAAACACTTGACAGGTCTTTTCAAATGAAAAATAAGTGTTATAATGAGGGTGACTAAAACGATAAACAATTGAAGGAGATAATCCATGAACTCACACGCTTTTGTGACAAGTGAAAAGCTTGCTCTTTTTTACGCGCAACTTGAAAAAAACAAAAAGCTACCCGGACCATTAATGCCGACATTACATGATGCTCAGCACCTTTTTGGTCATATTCCATTAGAGATACAAAAAATCATTTCCAAAGAACTGAACGAAAGTATCGCGAAGATTAACGGTGTTGTTACTTTTTATGGTAATTTTTCTGTAACACCTAAAGGAAAACACATCATCAGTGTATGTTTGGGAACTGCATGCTATGTGAGAGGTTCTCAAAACATCATGGAAGCACTTCAGGACGAATTAAAAATTAAACAGGGTGAAACCTCAAAAGATGGTGAAATTACGCTTTGCGCAACCAGATGTATTGGTGCCTGCGGTTTAGCGCCTGTTTTTTCCATTGATGAACATATCCACGGAAACAGTAACGTTCAAAAAGCGAAACAAACTTTAAAAGAAATGAAAGAAGCAATACATGAAACTAAGTGAGATCATTAAGCAATTTCATTGCCACGTCTATACACCAGAGTTAGCCATTGATAAAGAGATAAACTACGCCTTTTGCGCAGATCTCATGAGCGATGCACTTATGGTACTAAATTCCGTCAAAGATGATCGCATTTTAAAGGAAAGCATCTTGATTACAGGATTAACGACGAATCAATCCATACGTACTGCTGAAATGCTTGATATGGAGGTTGTTCTTTTAGTGAGAGGAAAAATCCCTTCACTTAAAGTCGTTGAACTTGCTAAAGAATTAAAGATCATTTTGCTAGCAACTGACTATACCATGTTTAATACGAGTGGTCTAATGTATAAAGATGGTATTAAGGGTATTATCTATAATCAGCAATGGTAAAAGAATATCAAATC
>MIDA01000035.1 GCA_001830045.1 Tenericutes bacterium RIFOXYA12_FULL_35_10
AAACTGATGTTGGTAAATCAGACGGTTGTTGTCATATGATCAAATTGACGATAGATCCTTTTAAAGGAATTGCTTAGGCGATTCCTTTTTTCTTTGCATCTATATCAATAAAAATGAGTATAATTATTAGTCCAGAAATGAAGTTCAATATAGCTAAGTCAATCGTAGTGAAGCTATTTAATCAAAAACTTATCACTATCGATGAATTTAGTATTATCATCAATAAGCTCGCATCAACCTACGGTATTACAAGCGATCTTAGAAAAAGCAATGATTAAGTCACTAATGACTTGCTATTCATTGCTTTTTGAGTGATGTATATACTAACGAAAGGAGCGGTCAAAATATGAAAAACAAAACCGTAAGAATCATCCAACCAAAGACACATTACACTTTGGATCAAATCAATAATCCAATTACCAGAAAACGAGTATGTGCTTATGTACGAGTATCAACAGACAACTTAGAACAAAAAACAAGTTATGAAGCACAACGAGATGAATATACACAACGAATTACAAAGAATCCAGATTGGATATTTGATGGCATTTATGCAGACGAGGGCATCAGTGGGACTAGCACAAAGAACAGAAAACAGTTTAACTTAATGATCGAAAAAGCACGTGCTGGCCAGATCGATATTATACTTACCAAATCAATATCCAGGTTTGCAAGAAACACTGTGGATGCACTTAACTACATTAGAGAGTTAAGACAAATCAATGTAGAGATTATTTTTGAAAAAGAAAACATTAGTTCCCTAGATCCTAAAGTAGAGTTTCTTCTGACCATCATGTCATCAATGGCACAGGAGGAAGCAAGAAACGTATCAGAAAACGTCAAATGGAATGTTCAACGTCGTTTTAGAGAAGGTGTGCCTATTATCAACCACCAACGCTTCCTTGGATATACTAAGGATAAAAAAGGTGGAAACCTAGTGGTTGTACCTGATGAAGCACAGATTGTTAAACTCATTTTCAATTTATACATTAGTGGTGTTGGTCCAGCTAAAATTGCAAAACAACTCTTTGAGATGGGTGCAAAAACAGGTGCTGGTAAAACAGAGTGGCGACTTTCAACGATTACAACCATTTTAAAAAATGAAAAATACATGGGTGATATGCTGCAACAAAAAACAATAAGCATCGATTATTTGAGTCACACAAGAGTTAAGAATAAAAATCATGCACCTACTTATTATACAGAAAACAGTCATGAAGCAATCATTGATAGAGATACTTTTGAACTTGCACAACGCATTAGAAAAGATAGAGCTAAGGTTAGAATTGGCGAGGATAAAAACCTCTCAAAATATAGTAGAACATATCCTTTAACCGCAATGATTATATGTAGCGAATGTGGTCGAACGCTAAAAAGACGTTATTGGAACTACGGTAAGCCATCACAAAGGGTGATGCAACAGTGTGGTAGCTACATTGAGGGTAAGGCAAATTGTAATGCAAAGGCAAGTCGTCAAGATCTTATAGAAGCAACCACAATCCACATGCTAAACAAAGTCTTCTTAAAAGATCTAGATATCATGTCAACCATTCAAAGGGTAATAAAATCAACCATCAAGGTTGATGATGTTGAAAGTGTCATTGAAAAGTTAACATTAGAAAGAGACGAAAACGAAATGGCATTATCCAATCTAATTGATACAAAAGTAAAAACACCAGATATTCCAGAATCAATATTTAATGCCAAGTATAGAGAATACTCTGATCGTCTTAAAGTTCAAACAGCAGAGATTAACAAGCTTGAACTTGAACACGTAAAAAATTATGATACCAAAAAACGTATGGATAAAATCAATGAGATTCTGGGTAAAAAGAATTTAGTCATCGATGAGCTAGATTCTGAGATATTGAGTACATTCATCTATAAAATGATATCAGTCAGTCCAAATGAGATTGTATACTGTATTGCAGGAACCAAGAATTATTCAGACAATGAGTTCAAAGAACGACGTTTTGAGTTCTTAAATACTGAACCTATCATTGTGGAAACATATCACGCACCTGATGGCTTATCTAAGATGTTATATCGGGTTGTAGTGATATAATTTTTTAGCAAAAAGATGTTCTCACACTCAAGAAAATATATGCTTAGAGCATAGTTTGATGTTTCCACATTGATTTCGATATGTTTCCACATTGGGCAAAAAGCAAAAAAAGAAGCATTTAACCCAGTTTTAAAGGGGTAAATGCTTCTTCTTCTATTATACGAATGGCTTTGTTAAGCCGTTTTTAAAGAAAGCAATACGATGTTTTCAACGTGCGTTGAGTGAACCATATTGCTCGAAAATAGGGTGTTGTGTGTACTCAAGAAACATTAAAATGGCCATTTTGATGTTTACACACACAATCATGAAAAAACAAAGAAACATATAATCTATCATTTCATCTAAAATAGAATACTATTCTTTTTTAGATGAAACAATTCTTTTTTCCAAATGGTGGGTTGCATGACCTATTTTAATACAATTACGCACCCTTGTCAAAATCTATGTACCCCTAGCCTATTTTTACGCACCCCTAAATTATGTCTTAACTAAGAAGTTTTTTTGAAACTTGGAGTTATCAAAAACGACTGATCAAAATACTCTATACAGTCCAAAATAAGTTAATCATTTTATTTTAAAAATTTGACCGTTTTCTATTTTATATATTTTGTTAAACCTATTGGCAAACTCAATATTATGTGTTACAGCAATTACAGTTGTACCATTTGAATTTAACTTTTTAAGGATGTTATATAATTGGTCAGAATTATCTTCATCTAGATTACCTGTAGGTTCATCTGCAAGCACCAAAGTAGGATTATTAATAATTGCCCTAGCAACAGCTACTCTTTGCTGTTCTCCTCCTGATAAATATTTTGCTTTTCTATTTAGTAAAGAATCAATATGTAATTTTTTTGCTATTTCATCTAATTCATTATCTTTATTCTTAGAGAATAATTTTGGTAAAAGTATATTTTGTCTGACTGAGTATTCCATGATTAAATTATAGTCTTGAAAAACAATACCAATATTACGGTTTCTAAACTCTGCTAAAGCTCTCTCATTCATATTATCCAGATTTAAGTTATTATATGTATACTTACCACTAGATAAAGTATCAATAGTTCCTAGGATGTTAACAAGTGTTGATTTTCCTGCTCCAGATTTACCAGTAATAGCAATGAAATCACCTTCATTAAATGAGAAATTCATGTTATTTAAAATATACGTTTTTTCTTTGTCAAAACTTTTGTATGCATTATCTAACCTAAACATATTAATACCTCACATTTTTATTAGTTTTTTTACTGATTTTTTTCTTATTGATATTAATGACATATATGCTTGAACGACAGGAATTATCACTAATAAAATCATTACATAAATCAAATAATCAATTCTAGGAATAGTTAAGCTTAATTGATTATAAGTAGATAATATTATTATAGATGATAATACACCTAATATTAAAGATACTATTGAAGATATTGAACTAACTATAACGATCTCACCTACTAATATTTTCACTAAATCACTAAATTTCATACCCACAATATAAAGGGTCTTAATAAATTTTATTCTATCTTTAACTAATAATTTTATTGTAATATTCATATTAACAAAAGAAACAACTGCAATTAGTACAAAAAAAATGATTGGCAATTGGTATATAATAGAAAAATCATTTAATTCTCGATTTAGTAACTCATTATAACTGACTACGGAATCATCTATAAAATCAGAATAAACACTTTCAATTATTAACTTGGTTTCATTTTCTCCAAAAGTAGAAATTATGTAATAAAACTCAAATATATACTTAGATATCCCATCATTACTTACAAAGATATTCTCGTTTATAAACTCCTCGTAAGATTCTACAGACATTATTGCAATATTAATTCCTTCATAGTTTTCAACATTTATTACGCGGCTTATATTAAATTCCTGATTATTTAAGAAGATTGTGTTTGAGCTATTCAATGTAGAATATACCTGTTGACTGACATAAACATTTGGCAATGTAGTACTGATTTCATTATAAAACACTACATCAAAATCATAGACATTATTATTAATTAGTGTTTTATTAAAATCAATATCTGTTCCTATTATTTCGATATTAGAAATATTATCTATGGTCCGAACAAAAGGGATAACCTCAGAAAAAGATTCTCTAAGTCTTTCATAGTAATTAATATCAATGTCTGAATATCTTGATTCATCAATAATTAGATAATATTCATCTTTAGTTATCGGTAATTGAGAAGTAATCGATTGACTGACGCTCGCAACAAAAAATATGGAAAACACAACCGTTATCCCTGCGATAGCAAGTGAAATAATTGAAAAGAATAATCGTTTCTTCTTATTCATCAATATTAGATCAATCATTCTCATATTTTCACGTCCCTTAACTCTTCACTATAACTACTCTTGATAAATAATATAGAAACTAAAACATTTATAAAAGCTGTGATTGCAAGTACAGATATCAATATAATTCCAGCATTTCGTAGCAGATATAATATTCTTATATATGCTAAATTATTTAAAAATAACGATATAGTAAATAATGATATAACTCCTAATACTAGTGAGGTAATACACCCTATAAGACTTGTGAAAAAAATCTCAAGAAAATTGATATAAATAATTCTTTTTTTAGTTGCACCAACAACTCTATATATAGCATTATTTCTTTTAAATATACTGAAGAAGAAAGTTGCTACATTTATAAAATTGATAACTCCTAGAACAACTAAAACAGATGTAATTGAAGTAATTACCAAGAAATATGTCTCATTATCCATAATTTTACGTTGAATCATATCACTTCTAGTCACCAATACATTGGAGTCTGAAATATTAAATCTATGGTTAATATCCTCTTTTAAATCTTTATCGCTCACGCTTTCATCATAAATTATGTAAAAATCAGGTAATACTGAATTATTAATAATTGTTTTATAGTAACAATAAGGAATATATGCTTGTGTATAATATATATACGGATCAATAGCTTGACCAGCTTCAATACTTTTTTCAATGATTTGTTCTCTAGTCAAAGTATCACTTACTACTCCAATGACTTCAAAATTACCAAGAGATGTTTCGATTTTTTCACCAATAACATTATAAAACCCGAACAAATTCATTGCAGTAGTCTCATCAATAACTACCACTGGATCTGTCATACCTATGTCCCAAATATTGCCATACAACAATTCTATCTTTTGAGTTATCACATTGGAATATCTATAATCAAACGCTGTAACTCCTGTTTCTAAAAAATCAGATGTTATTGCTGAGAAACTTATATTTTGTCTCATAGTTGAGGTTATCTCTGTAGACTTAATCAAAGTAGTATGTTCATAATTATCTCTAAGCTGTTCAACTTCGTTATCTGAAAAATAAAACCCATTAGGATAATATGAACTAGAGAAATTAGTTGTAACCAAAGCAGTCTGTTCATTGAAAGTAATAGATGACTCTATTTTAGTAACTGAAACATCTCTAAACGAAATCATCAAAAAAATGGTAAGTACACTAATGAAAATAAATACCAAATTGTATATATTAAACTCTTTGTAACTCAAAAATTTGTGATATAAATGTTTAGTTAGCATACTTGTCAACTTCCTGTTATATTAGTAATAGTAATTTTCTCTAATTTCATTTGGTATCAAACTAAAATACTCATAGTTGAAATTAGGAGTGTATGAATTAATAAGTTTTAAATTATAAGAAGTTCCATCAAACTCAAAATTGTTTCTTTCTGTATAACTCAATTGATTATAAAAAACTGGTACAAGATCATAGTCAATAATAAACTCATATGGTGTATGTGTCGGTGAATAAACTTTTGTACTAATCAAATCAGTTCCAGAAAAACCCCCATATTTTTTTTCGACAATAACTATTCTTTCAATTATTTTCATCTGTATTTGCATCAAAGCAACACCTGCTAGACTAGTTTCATTCTCAACTTCAAATTTAACTTCTTCACCTTCTGAATATGTGTAATCCCAACTTTGATGATTTTCAAATGTTATTCCAACGCTTGCATCTTTAATAGGACTGTATCCTATTGTGCTTGACATAGTGTACTCATAATGTATATCTACTAGTACATTTTCGTATGAACCAATTAGTTCATTATTAATGATTGGACTAAAGCTATCATTTACCAATGAATTTGTAACTATATGCAATTTATCATAAACATAATAGGTATAATAAGTAATTACGTCCGTTCCACCAATAAAAAAAGGGATTCTTGTTCCTTTTTTAGGATCCACATCAGTATAAAATTTTGTGTATCCCGTCATTTCTGTTCCATAGTAACTTGCACCTGTATCATATGCATATGATTCACTTGATAAAATTAGTACTGATGATATCATCAAGACTAATAGCAAACATAGTTTTTTCATTTAGAATCCCCCTTTAATAACATCTATAGTCAGGATAGGTAAACTCACTACTATTATTATATAAATAATATGGGCTTTCATATACTGAACTATCTGAACCTAAATAATAATAATAACCAACATATCCTAATGTTATATTTTGAGATTCTGTTACTGACGTGCTCCAAGAATATGGACTCCATGTTCCAAAAATAGAAGGTCTAGTGGAAACCCCTGTGTGAATAGCTTCTATAACTTTGGCTTCTATTTTATATACTGGCATTATCACAAATGGATATTCCTGTATGTTGTTTCCAAGCTCAGATATTATCCTAACATTATTGCCATACCTATAGACATCTGTCCAGGTCACACCAAATGTACCTGAAATATCATTTACTGCTACTGTTATACCAACAGTTAAAGAGTTTGTATGAATCATCTCTTCACTCATTAAAAAACTGGCGGAGGAAAGGGGATTTGAACCCATTTTATATATCATTTTTTTAAGTAATTCCCCACCATTTTTTTGAATTTCTTTTCTATATTATAACATATCAAAATCTTATAATGTTTAAAATCCAAAATTCCAATTCTTTTAGTCTTAAAAATTAACCTTATTTATCATCTAGAATCACATGTTTTTGGAGGTTTATGTGCGTTTTTATGTGATTTCATTCAAAATATCAGCATCAAATTGGACACAAATTCCATGAAAAAAATGATGTACTTTTGATTTTTAGGCTTAATAAAGCCTTAAAACTTGCTTTGATAAATTGGACAATTATTTTGGAAAATTGGAATTTAGTCCACTTTTTTTATTTTCGACTTATTTTATTTATTTCATATTATAATGGCTCGAGGTGACTAACTAAATGAGAAAAAGAAAAACAAGTGAACAAAGGGATAAAATCATATTATCTTATCACAAAGGAATTAAGGTAGATGCTCTTGCAAAAAAACATAAGCTTAGTCGTAGTATTATCTATCTATGGATTAGCGAATCAAATAAACTAAAATCAATTAAAAAAAGACACTCTTTAGACTTCAAAAATGAGATTATTAAAAAAATTGAAGATGGTTCAAGGGTAGCAGAAATATGTGAACTATATCAGTTATCAAAATCAACTGTTTATCATTGGGTTGAAACAATCAGTGTCCTACAAGTCAAAAAAGCACAGGCAAAAGTTATTGAAAAAGACAAGTATGATAATTTGTATCAATTATTTAAAACATACTCTGTTACAAATCAAATGTCAGTTGAAGAAAGAATTTCGTTAATCACATTAAACAATCAAACATATCCAATTGATTTCATGTGTCGTTTATTTAATGTTGCAAGATCTACATATTATAACTATATTAATCACCAAACGACTCCAGCAATTGAAAGAGACAAGATACTCAAAGAGAAAATCATGAACATATATATAAAGCAAAACAAAATAGCTAGTGCTTCTAAATATAAAATTATACTGCAAGAACAACAGACCATTGCCAGTGAAAAGAAGATACGGTATCTCATGCATGAACTTGGTCTACAGTTTAGCAAAGGAAACAAATCAAAAAAATACATGCGGCCAAAAACATCTATCAAGTATGCAAATGTATTAAAACAAGCTTTCAATCAGTCAATGCCAAATCGTGTATGGGTAAGTGACATCACAGAGATTAAAATCAATTATAGACCAGTCTATTTATGTGTTATAATTGATCTCTTTTCGAGAAAAGTTATTGCATATGATATATCAAAAGTAAATAATGCAAGATTATCTCTGAGCACATACAAACAAGCTGTAATCTATAGAAAAACACATCCTATGTTGTTTCACAGTGATAGAGGTGTTCAATACACATCTAAGATCTTTAGATCCCATCTGCAAAGGTATGATGTTCAACTATCCTATAGTGCAGTTGGCTATCCTTACGACAATGCTCCTATGGAATCATTTTTCTCTCACTTCAAAAGAGAGTCTGTTTATCCACACTATCCTTTTTCTACAGATCAAGCTTACAAATCAAATGTGCATGAATATATGGATTATTACAATAAGAAAAGACTTCATTCAAGTATTGGAATGATTCCACCTAATTTAAAAGAAGGTCTTTATAGAAAAAACTGACACACAAAGCATTGTGTATCAGCTTTAATAAATATGTCTTGTCGTACTCAAGGAGCTGTGTAAAATAAGCGAAAAACGACAGTTTTAGATGATTGATCACACTTTTTGTAACTATTTACACTTTTTGATTCCATCATAAACGTCTTTTAAGATAGATTTATTGATTCAGTAATGCTATACGAACTTATCAAGTAAACTTAAAATGAGGGAATATGATCATTGAATATTCCTTTAATGAAAAATCAAATAATAGTAATAACAACCAAAACATCAAAAAATGAGAAATAAAATCATCAAAAAAATTGATGTTGCACTCAAGTATGATATAGTTAAGTCAACGAGTTGGTGATATTTCACTATTTAAGCTATTTAGCTGTGATAGAGTATCTTACCAAAAATGTAATGTAGTAAAAACGATAATTACTATGTGAAAGAAATACACACATCGTCCATTGAACAGAATTAGAATAGACATGTTAAGTCGGATTCATAGATTAGATAGGGGTTATAAAACATGAATAAATATGACTTTAAAGCATGTGATCCAATAAAAACCAGCACAGTTGTTTTAATTACGTACACTGCAATCATCGGATTTATCCATGGAGTTGGTGAAATATTTCAAGCAGGAAGTCAAGCAACTTCAAATATGATTTATGCGTTAAATGTTGCTGACCCCTCGGAAGTATGGCATGGAGGTTTGCCAGCATTTACTTTAACACCTAATTTTTTAATTTCAGGAATTTTAACTATTTTGATAAGTATTGCGATAGTAATTTTTGTAAACCTGTTGATTGAGAGTAAGTATTTTATTTTTATTCTACTTATTTTTATTCCCTTATTTCTTTTTGGTGGAGGATTTATTCCTCCTTTTATCGGGATCATGTCGGGTACTTATTATGCAATCCTAAAAAGATCAAATATGAATACTGTGAAACCAACGTTATTAAGAAAACTAGTTGCACAATTATGGATTTACTTGATATCAGCACTTATATTATGGCTTCCTTCAAGTTGGATAATTGGGTGGATTTTCCCTGTATTCAGACTTCAAATTAGTTCTGTTACATTTATTGTTTTTGATCTATTTCTACCATTTCTTATATTAACAGCAGCCAATTCAAAATATAGAATTGCGTCAAATTAAACATTGATGAACAGCAATTTTGTAATATTAATATGGGGTCTTAACCTTAATTTATGCAAATAGCTTAACTTCTTAAAGTAAAATTAAGAAAATAAAAAAAATATTCAGAGCACTAGATTTACTAGTTAATCTCTGAATCTTTTTCTTTTTGAAATTGCTGGATATAATCAAAAATTGACCAATACATAACGTCTTGGGTATGACAAGACAGCAGACTTGGGTATGACAAGGTATAATACACAGCACCTTGGTATAATTGTACTGGTGGAGATGAGGGGATTTGAACCCCTGTGCAAGACACTTTGTGCAGCACTTTCTACATGTTTAGTTCATTTATGAATTCATACCAAAAGCGAGATGAACAAATGCTCTTGATACTATCCTATGTGATTCGTCTAACGTTCTAGGAACAGTGTTAGAGATAACTTACTAAAGTTGGACCGCATCAGAACCGTAAGTAAATTCAGAGTTGGCACGCACCTTTTCTTAGGCAGCGAATTGTAAAGATTGGTTTCCGGTTATTATAACCTCGGCTTTTTTACATGAGCAACCATGACATGCTTATACTGGACGCCATGCCGTGACGAATCCAGAACATCCCCAGCGCATATATCTTACCTCAAGACGTTTCTATTGTAAAGGGTTTTTTAATATTTATTAAAAGTTTAGGTGGTATAATATGAACAAGGTAAGGTGATCATATGCAAAAAATAAAAACAGCAATTGTAGGTTATGGAATGTCTGGTAGAATCTTTCATTTACCACCACTCATTCATCATACCAATTATGAGATTAAAAAAGTGATGACAAGAAATCCAAAAAATCAAAAAGATTTAAGTGTTCACTATCCAGAAATTCAAATTGTTACAGATTATCATGATATTATTGAAGATCCTGAAATTGATTTAGTCATTTTAGCAACTTCAAATGATGTTCACTATGAGTATACCAAAGAAGCTTTGCTTCATGATAAACATGTAGTTTGTGAAAAGCCTTTTGTTGATACGTACACGAAAGCAAAAGAATTGTTTGATCTCGCATTTGAAAAGAAGCGTATTTTACGTGTATTTCATAACCGTCAATATGATGGTGACATGATGACGATTAAAAGACTTTTGAAATCCAAGGATTTTGGACAAATCGTCTCTTTTACTGCACGCTTTGATCGCTATGCCCCTGAGATTTCAGATAACTGGCGTTTTAAAGATACACCGATGTCTGGTATTTATTATGATTTAGCACCACATCTTGTTCATGATGCAGTTGAGCTTTTTGGACTACCCAATTTTGTGTTTAACACGCTTTATGATGATCGTGAAAATACAGAAGTCGATGACCATTTTGAAATGGTTCTCTACTATGATACAATGACAGTCTTTTTAGGTTCACAGATGTTAGAAAGAGATCCAAAACCAAGATTTGAAATTGTAGGTACCAAAGCTGGTTATGTGAAATATGGCTTTGATCAACCTGATGTCGTTAACACAGAACCTAAAGAAGTTTATCAAACATCTGGATTAAGAAGCCAGTTTATAACGACACCAGATCAAAAACAAGACATTCCACTCTATTTAGGTGAGCATTACAGATTCTACAATTTACTTGCTCATCACATTGATGAATATCCAGATGAAGATATCGATCAACAACATGCTTTATCTGTGATTTTAATCATGCAGTTGGGTTTAGTTTCACATCAAATCAAACAAATGATTAAAGTTCCTCATAAAGGATAGATGTCATACAAGGATGCAAGGGTAACTTACATCCCATTTATGTTATACTAAAACACATATAAAGGAGCAACTATGATTAAAGCGATTATTTTTGATATGGATGGAACCGTATTAAATACGATTGATGATATCCATCAAGCTGTCAATCATGCACTTGCACTCAAGAAATTACCACTAAAATCACTTGATGAAGTCAAGATGGCTGTGGGTAATGGTGCACGAAAACTGATTGAAAGAGTCTGTCCAAAACATTTTACAAAAGAAGAATTAAATGAAGTTTTTCATCTCTATCAGTCCTATTATGATCAACATTCTAACGTTCATACAGGTCCTTATGAAGGGATTCTTGAACTTCTTGAAACTTTAAAATCAAAAGGTTTTAAGTTAGCGGTTGTTTCAAACAAGTTTGAACATCTTGTTCAAGGATTAAATGATGAAGTCTTCAAACATTTATTTGATGCATCCATTGGAGAAGTGCATGGTATTCCCATTAAACCAGCACCCGATATGGTTTATAAAGCACTAAATTTACTTGATGTTAAACCAGAGGAAGCCTTATTTGTTGGTGACTCAGAAGTGGACATCGATACAGCTAATAATGCACAGATCATTTCTGTCGGTGTGACGTGGGGGTTTAGACCTGAATCTCTTTTAAGAGAACATCAAGCACATTACATCATCCATGAGCCAAAAGCATTGCTTGATTTGATAAAGGGGGTTAATACCAAATGAGCATGATTAAGTTAGAAAGTGTATCAAAGTTTTATAAATCTGCAGAAACAGTTTCAGTAGGTATGAAACGAATCAACCTCGATTTTAGTCTCGGTGAGTTTGTTGCTGTTACGGGTGAATCCGGATCAGGGAAATCAACGTTATTAAACGTCATCAGTGGTCTAGATGGTTATGAAGAAGGAGAACTCTATATCAATGGTGAGGAAACATCACATTACACCATTGCAGATTGGGAAAGATATAGAGGTTCAAATATTGGTTTTGTGTTTCAAAACTATAATATCATCGACTCCTTTACCGTTTATCAAAACGTGATGTTAGCGTTAGAAGTTCAAGGCTATCCTACAAAAGAAAGAAAAACACGTGCACTCGAACTGATTGATAAAGTCGGATTATTATCACATAAGAACCATAAAGCATCGAAATTATCAGGCGGACAAAAACAAAGAGCAGTTATCGCGAGAGCTCTCGCTAAAGACTGCCCAATCATTGTTGCTGATGAACCAACGGGTAACTTAGATAGCACATCTGGTGCACAAGTTCTAAAACTTCTTCATGACATCAGTCATGATAAATTGGTTATCGTAGTTACCCATGATTTTGAACAAGTAGAGGAGTATGCGACACGTAAAATCAAAATGCATGATGGTGAAGTTGTTGAAGATAAAATCTTAAAAAAGGCAGATATGATTGAAAAAGGTGTTTTACCTGGACATCGTGGTATGTCTCTTTTTACACTGTTACGTTTTACCTTAAGATCTTTATTTTCTGCACCAAAACGTTTAGTTTTTCTTGTGTTAATGCAAGCCATCGTGATGATTGCATTTTCTTTGGTTTATACATATCGTGTAAGTCAGTTGAGAGAAGCTGAAAATAGACAATCATCTCGTTTTCCTAATGTTACAGAAACTCGCGTATTAGTCGAACGTAAAAACGGTGAACCTTTTACAGCAGAGGATATTGCCTATTTCAATAGTCTAAACACAGTAGAATATGTTTATGAGAATGGGCTAGCTTTTTACAATTCATCAAGACTTCATGTATTTGAAAATAATAATTATTATGATGATGGATTACAAAAAGTTTATTATTCATCGCAATCAATTAGTGGTACTGATACAGCTAACATGCTTCGAGATAGTGATGTTGAAGGAAGAAAACCAATATCAAAATACGAAATTGTTATTGGCCATCAATGGATGAATTATTATGTTGGACAAACGATCAAAATTGGAACAAGTAGAGAAATTCCTGAAAGTAGCCTAGACATGTTTATTGGTGAATTTACCATTGTTGGTATCGATAAATTAAGTAGAAACATTCTCTATTTTTCTGATGAATTCTTAGCAGATGCAAATGTTGATCGCTATACAGTTGATCATCAAGCTAGAAGTCAACTTCTCTATATTGCACAAGGTAGTTTTATGTATGGAGATGAAGTTGATAAGCAGTGGTTACAACTTGATGAAACACTCGATGGTAAGAAAATGATTCTTCCAGCTGGTGGTGATGCACCAACAACAACTACTGTTACTCTTGATACATGGATATGGGATGAAGTGACATATGAACAATATCTTTATTCAGTAACTATCGAGGGTATTGAAATTTCATATGATGATACGGGAGCATTTTGGTATGGTAGAATCAGTCCTGATGTATATGATATCTTAGTTGAACATTTGCTTGAGGAC
>MIDA01000036.1:0-5533 GCA_001830045.1 Tenericutes bacterium RIFOXYA12_FULL_35_10
GCAATTATTTGCTGCAGGTCAATTATCAGTTGCTGGTTTAACTCAAGATTATTATGCAGAATATGCAGAAAATCCAAACGTTTACAAGTCTTGGGATGGATATCCACAATACTTAACAATCAACTTAGCAGCTTCTAAATATGGTGTAGATGGTTATGATCAACCAACAATCATGTTTAATGAAAAATTCAGACAAGCATTATTATTCGGTTTCGACAGAAAGTACTACGCGAATAACGTATATGCTCCAAACACTGCTTCATTGCTCCCAATTCCACTAGATACGAAGTCTTATATTCAAGACCCACTATACTATTCAGAATCTCCAGCTCACTTAGCAGTTCTAGAAGCATTCGGTATTGACCCAACAACTGAAGGTTATATTCCAGACCGCGCTGTTTCATTATTCAATGAAGCATATGCTGAATGGGTAGCTGAAGGTAACACAGGTCCTGTAAGCATCAAGTTAATTTCTGCAAATGATGAATTCTCAACGAAGTTAGTTACTTATGTTAAGAACCATTATGAAACATTATTTGGCACAGACAAGATCTTAATCAATATCGCGTTCTCATCTCCAGATGCTAACCGTCTTGAAATCCGTAACTGGAACTTTGACATCTCCCTTAACTCAGTAGGTTTTGGTGCATCTTATGGTGCATGGTGGCAATATCAAGCGATTGCATTCTTCGGTAACCTTATCGGTGGTGGTAACTTAGGTCTATCACAACCAAATGATAAGTCACAAACTGACGGTCTTGGTGGTTACTACCATGAAGAAGTTACAATCGATTTAACAACTACTTATGAATATTTAGTCGAACTTGGCGAAGATTACATGATCGATAACGAACTTGAAGGACACCTCTTATTATTAGGTTACTTAGAAGCTACAACTGATGAAGTATCAGGTGCAGTGACTAAAGAAGCTGGTATTTATAAAGGCCCACTTTCAGATATCGGTTTACTCATGGTTATGTATGACACACCATATGACGGTTCTGCTGCAGAACCATTCCCAGGCGCAACTGCGGACACATGGGCAATCATTGCAGAATTCGAAAGAGTCTTCTTTGATTATGCTACATTAATTCCAACAGTTACACGTTCATCTGCTACTGTTTACGCTGACAATGTCGTTATTACATGGCCAGCATACTCATCAGCATTTGGTTGGGGTGCAGCAAGATACAGATACTTAAATACTGACCCAGATTTCCAAGAATAATTTCGAATAAAAGTATCTTAAAGTACACAGTTTAAATGAAGTTAAGCCTGAGGAATACAAAACACCTCAGGCTTATCTTTTCCTGTATTGATACTCTTTTTTTGTGTAAATTAACTATGTTAAATCATATAAAAATGTTGTATTAGTTTTGCTTTACTGTTATAATATAAAATACGATGTATAATAGTAATATTATACACTTTTGCCTAACTCATAAGTTGGCAGCTTCGTAAGTATTGATTCTATAAAGGAGTGATGTAGGTTGCTTAAATACTTGCTAAAAAGAATCGGTTTGATGTTCATCACGTTTTTCATCACCGTATTTCTGTTTTTCCTATTTATTAAACTCATCCCAGACAATCATATTCCACCCATTTTCCAAGGTGATGACTGGTATGAAATCAATCGTATAAGAGAAGGTTGGGACAAACCGATCATCGTTCAGTTTGGATATTGGATTAGAAATATCTTTAGAGATGGATCATTTGGATTCTCAGTGATTTATCGTAGAGATGTTGCCAATGTTTACTTTGGTAAAATCCCAGCATCCATTAAGATCAACATTGTTCCTTATTTCTTGTCGATCCCCATTGCGATTACACTTGGTGTTATCGCCGCATTAAAGAAGAATAAAATTGCGGACCATATTATCTCAGTAGGAATTATGATCTTTATCTCAGTTCCGTACTTTGTTGTGGCTGTATTATCACAGTATATATTTTATTTCCGTTTGAACTGGGCACCAACTCACGTTATTGCAACGGCATCTGAGTTCGCTGAGCTTGGTTTAGCTTATGGGTTATCAACCTATATTTTACCTGTTGTTGTTCTTACAATTTCGGGTATTCCAGGACTCGCACGTAATGTTCGTGCTGAGCTTACAGAACAGCTAACCCAAGATTACATGCTACTTGCACGTTCAAAAGGTTTAACGAAGAGACAAGCTATTTTCAGACATGCACTTAAAAATGCACTTGTTCCATTCTTACCAGGGATTTTCATTGGTATCATCGGCGTGATGAGCGGTGGTATTATTACTGAACAAATCTTTAGAGTAGATGGTACTGGTAGACTCTACCTTGCAGCATTTAACGGTCGCGATTATGCGCTACTCATGCTCATTAACACCTTCGGTCAGTTCTTATTCCTTGTATCAGCTATCGTTGGTGACTTATCTTATACCTTGTTTGATCCAAGAATTCGTGTGGGAAGTGGGAAATTATCATGATGAATAATATTGATAAAAACAAACTCGTTCTCATTCGAGACAGTGATGAACGAATCATTGACCAACCTTTAGAAACGAAGGAAATTGGTTATTATAAAGACTCATGGAATCGCTTTAAGAAGAACAAGGCTTCTTTAGCAGCATTCGTTATTATTTGTATTATTTTCTTCTTCATTTTGGTAGGACCCTATATGAAGAAGTATGATCTTGTCAAAGAAGACCCAACGGCAGCAGCACGTTTAGGTTATTTGACACCACGTATTCCAGGGCTCGAAAATCTTGGTATTTTTGATGGTACCAAAACGATTTCTCGTGGTAAACGTTTCTTACATGCAATGTATCATTCTGAATTTGGAGAAGGTATTATTATCTCTGGATTACCCGAAGAAATCATTGAAGACCCCTTACACCCAGATTATGCGAATGTTTCACAAATTACCGTAAAAGTCGATTATTATCGTTATATTAACTACATTACATCATATATGCCAGAACGTTATTTTGGTATTATCGATGAAAACGCAGTCAATGGAACCAATAATGATCCACTCGGTGAAGTTAGACAAACATTAACAAAAGATGTGTTCGAAGACTATATGGCTAAAAATTATATCATTGATATTTTAGCGATTAAAGAAAGTCCAAATCCAAGTAATCCTGCTGAACCTTACTATCAATATGAAGTGAGAATCAATCAGTTTTTAGCATCATTAGACCAAGCTCCTGAAGACACATATTTCTGGTTTGGTACAACATCACGCGGTGGTGACTTGTTCACTGATATTTGGACAGGTGCCCGTATTTCATTACTCATGGCGATCTCAGTACTTATTATTAACACGATCGTAGGTTTAACGTTGGGTGCAATTGCCGGTTATTATGGTGGCGTACTTGACTTACTCTTTGACCGTCTCGTTGAAATTATTTCATCGATTCCATTCCTATCCGTATTAACTTTACTCATCCTGCGTTACGGTTCTGCATTATGGGTTATCGTCTTAGCGTTTACCGCTACCGGTTGGATTGGCGCGTATGGTACAGGTCGTATGCAGTTCTATCGTTTCAAAAACCGTGAGTATGTCTTAGCAGCAAGAACACTTGGTGCATCAGATGGACGTATTATGTTTAAACATATTTTCCCAAATACATTAGGGTTAATTGTAACAGGTTATGCGTTAGCTATTCCCGCATTCGTCTTCACAGAAGCGTCCTATGCGTTCTTAGGCATTATTAACTACTCGAACGCTGTGTCTGTCGGTATGCTGATTCAACAGGGTCAGGCCGTCATGCAAGTGCATCCACATCTACTCATCTATCCAGCGCTTTATATTGCGATTTTAATGATTGCGTTTAACTTGTTTGGTAATGGTTTACGTGATGCATTTAATCCATCATTGAGAGGTGTTGAATAATGGCTGAAAAAATTCTAGAAGTCAAAGACTTAGCAATATCCTTTAAAACTCAATATGGTATTTTACATGCGATTCGTGGCGTTTCATTTGATTTATTCAAAGGTGAAACACTTGCCATCGTTGGTGAGTCCGGTTCTGGTAAGAGCGTGACATCACGTGCGATTATGGGTCTTCTTGCTGGGAATTCGATTTATGAAGGTGGATCAATCATGTACCAAGGTCGTGATTTGATGCAGCTGAATGAAGAACTATTCCATGAGATTCGTGGAACCAAAATTTCCATGATTTTCCAAGATCCAATGAGTTCACTAAATCCAATTATTACTGTTGGTAAGCAGATTGCTGAAGCATTACGTTTCAAACTAGGTATGCCAGAAGAAATGGCTCGTAAAAGAGCGATTGAACTCATGGAACAAGTGGGTATTACCAATGCTGAAAAGCGTTATAATCAATATCCATTCCAATTTTCTGGTGGTATGAGACAACGTATTGTTATTTCAATCGCACTTGCTAATAATGCAGAAATTTTGATTTGTGATGAACCAACAACTGCATTAGACGTAACCATTCAAGGACAAATTCTTGAACTGATCAATAATTTAAAGAAGCAACGCAATTTATCCGTTATCTTTATTACGCATGACCTTGGTGTTGTTGCTAACGTTGCTGACCGTATCGCAGTGATGTATGCTGGTCAAATCGTTGAAATTGGTAAAGCAGATGAAGTATTCTATGATCCAAAGCATCCTTATACATGGGCGCTCCTTTCATCGATGCCAAATCTTGCAACATCGAAAAAACTTGATGCCATTTCAGGTACACCACCGAACATGATTTACCCACCAAAGGGTGATTCATTTGCACCACGTAATAAGTATGCAATGGAAATTGATTTTGAAGAACAACCACCTTTCTTTAAGGTGTCTGATACACATTATGCAGCAACATGGTTATTACACCCAGATGCACCTAAAGTAGAACCACCACTTGCTGTACAAACGCTGAAGAAAAATAGAGGGAGAGTGAAGAAATGAGTAAAAATATCAATAATTCTACCGTTGATTACACTCAAAAAGTTCTTGAAGTTAAAAACTTAAAGAAATACTTCTATGTTGGTGTTGGTAAGAATAAGTTAACGGTTCCTGCCGTTGATAATGTATCTTTTGATGTTCATAAGCGTGAAGTGTTTGGTCTTGTGGGTGAATCCGGTTGTGGTAAAACAACAACTGGCCGTACCATTATTAAACTTTATAATCCAACCGATGGTTCCGTTGATTTAAACGGTATTCGTATTGGTGCGGGTTTTGGTGGACACGTACAAAACATTAAACAGATTAAACTTGAAGCCAAAGAAGCTATTTTGCGTTTAGATCCTGCTAAGATTAGAGTTTACAACCTTGAAGTCGAAGCTGAAAAGAAGATCGATTATATTAAACAAGATATCGTAATCTTGAAGAAAAAGCAAAAAGATGAAATGAAGAAAGTGATGCAACCTGTTGAACAGTATGCAGCAGATCTTTACCAACTTAAGAGCTTATTTACACTCGATATTGCGAAATTCAATTATAATTTTGCATTAAAGAAAAACGAGATTCAAGGTTTAACACACAACTCAGTTGAATCGGAATATAAAACTGAATTAGCGATTGCTGAAACAACATACAA
>MIDA01000036.1:5558-13789 GCA_001830045.1 Tenericutes bacterium RIFOXYA12_FULL_35_10
TCTGCAGCATTAAAGAAAGAAACGATTGAAGAAAGAATCCAGACATTAAAAGCTACCTATCAACAAAACTTATCTGAACTTAAAGCTGAGTTTACACCTTTAATTGCAGATGCTGAAAAACATAGACTTCCAAAAGCTGAAGCGAAAGCTCAGATTAATGCATTAAATGACGAGAGAAAAGCATTAATTGCATCGCGTCAAAAGCAGTTTGAAGAAGATAAAGCTAAGTTAGTTATGCCCAACAAGGCTCAACTTCAGGCTGACGCTCTCAAGGTGAAAGCTGATGTTCAACAAGAAATCGTTCAGAAGCAAGCAGAAATTGCAAAGATTAAAGTTGAACTCAAAGAAACGATTGCAAATCTTCCTAAACTTGAACTTTCACAAGACGATCAACAGTCAAATAAGGCTGCTATTGAAGCTATTATGAATGAACGTGATGAAAAGATTCGATTTGAAAAAGATCAAATTAGAGATATTAAGACGGTCAACCGTTCTAAAGAGTCTTTAGTAGCATCAAGAAAGATGCAAATGATTTTCCAAGATCCTATTTCATCATTAAATCCGAGAATGACTGTTAAAGAAATTATTGGTGAAGGCTTAGTAATTTTAGGTGGTTACACGGATGATGAAATTTCAGAACGTGTAGCACATGTACTTGAACTCGTTGGACTATCACCAGATTATGCAACACGTTATCCTCATGAATTCTCAGGTGGACAACGTCAACGTATTGGTATTGCACGTGCACTGATTATGAATCCAAACTTCATTATCGCTGACGAACCTATTTCAGCCCTAGACGTATCGATTAGAGCACAGGTTATTAACTTACTTACAGAGCTTAGAGAAGAACTCGGTTTAACTATTTTGTTCATTGCACATGACTTATCGGTTGTTAGATTCTTCTGTGACCGCATTGCTGTTATGTATTATGGTAAAATTGTTGAATTAGCACCTTCTGAAGAACTGTTTGCAAATCCAATGCATCCTTACACAAGAAGTTTATTATCAGCAATACCACAACCCGACCCAGATTATGAAAAGGGTCGCAAACGTATTAACTATGATCCTTCACAACACGATTATCGCATTGAAAAGCCATCACTTCGTGAAGTAGCTCCTGGACACTTAGTCTATGCGAATGATAAAGAGTTTGAAGTGATCAAACAAGATTATGTTAAAAGTTTAGCTCAGAATAAAACGAATGTCTCAACTAAAGATAACGTTGCTAAACAAACGGAGGTGTAAAATTGATGAAAAAAGTATTTAATCTTTTACTTTTAGTGATCATGGTACTCACGCTTGTTGCATGTTCTGACCGTCAGATTTCTGATGATACGATTAACGTTATTTTCTTCACTGCAAATACAGGTGCAACTAAAATTGAATCCTACTTAGATTTAGAACCTAATACGAAGATTGAAGCACCTGAAGAACCAACGCGTAATGGTTTTCTATTTGATGGTTGGTATAAAGACTTTTATCTAACCGAAGCATGGGATTTTGATAACGACATCGTTGGTGAAGTGTCTGTTGTGCTTTATGCAAAATGGATTCCGATGCTCTTTAACATCATTTATGATGCAAATGGCGGAGAAATGCCAACAACGAGCTATCCATTGACCTTTGTTCCAGGTGATAATAAAGTATTACCATTACCTAAACGTACAGGTTTCTTATTTGTTGCATGGTATCCATATGATTGGGTCGATGAAACTTCAACTGTTCCAGGTGATAAAGGTTACCAAATCATTCCTAATAATGTATTTGAAGATCTCTATCTTTATGCACACTGGAAGGCAATTACTGTAGTTGTCACATTTAGAACCAATTATCCAATTGATGGTGGTCCAGCTAATCCTAACTCTAAGACTGTAGCATATGGTGCTGAAATCGACTTCCCAGAATTTGATGATACAGCATTGTACACATTTATGGGTTGGAATTCACGCGCAGATGGCACAGGTACATGGTATGTTGATGGTGAAATCTTCACCAGAACACAACGCGTTACCGTTTACGGCATATGGCAACCCAAATAATTAATACACAAAAAAAATGGTACGAAACGAAAAAAAAGAGAAACTTACTTCTCTTTTTTGTCTTTTTGCCAGTTTTGGTCCTCATCGCTGCTTTTTTGATTCTAAACTATATTATTCAACTTGATTTTGATTTGATTACTACAATTTTCTTGCCATTAGCGTTAGGTGATCTCATTTTCACTTTAGCAATGAAAAATAAGATTTCGTATTATCATATGAATGTACAATATTTAGCTATGCTACTTGAAGAAGAGGGACCCATCAAACTTAGAGGACGTATATTTACAGCCAGCTGGATCAATGGACTCAAAGATGAAGGTTTTCAACTTGCACATGATGAAAAAGATCATATGCTTTATTACCAGTTTACAAGAAAATTAAAGGGTATTCCCAGTTCAGGTGATATTTTATTAGCTCTAGTTTTAGCAAAAGAACCTGATTTTAAATTTTATCAAGAAGTTCTTGATGTCGAAATGAAAAGACTTTATGAGAATGAACCAAAACATTTTAGAACTAAAAAACAAATCGTTTTACAGTTTAAACGTTATGATGAGTTTAATGATGATTCTAAAGATGAAATTTCACAAATTATCAACTTTAAAAACAATCAGCAATACCTCATTCACATCACGGTTGGATATTTTTTCGATCAAAATATGGTATACTTTGTATGTCCGAAGCATCGTTTCCCAAATAAGTATTACTATTTTGCCTGTCGTTACATTAAACAACTATGTGGCATAAAAATTGAGGAGTAACTATGAGCAATCAAAAAGATAAATTTAAACTCGTCAATGAGCATCAAGAGGAAACTGAGTTCATAGTTCCTGAAGAAGAAACTCCTTCATTTGAAGATGAAGTTAAAGATACCATTGAACGAGAAAAAAAAGCAAAAAAACAGAAAAGAAAAAAATATTTACTTGCAGCACTTATTATGTTTATCGTCAGTTTAGTTCTTTTTGGATTTGGTCTTTTATGGCAGTGGGAGATCAGTCTAATGGCGATTGGTGATGCGTTATGGTTGGCATTTGCGATTGAACTTACGGTTGCATGGATTTTATTTGTGTACAATCATAATATTTTATCACCCATGATTCATGGACTAAAATCATTTTCTTTGATGATCATCGGCAAAAGACCCAAAATGGATTACTATTCATACATGAAAAAGATCCAAGATGATCCTATTCCAAGTTTTTACTTTATTGTTGTCTTTATATCTGCAGGTATCTTACTTATCCCTGCATTAATCACACTGTTTATTTTAATTTAATTCTAAAAAGGTAGGTGTTTTCCATGCTATTTAAACGCAAGCAACGCCTCAGAGATTTAATGAAAACAGAAAATCCAAATTACATTGAAGGTTTACAGTATGAGTTTGGACGAGGTGTCAGAAGAGATTATCAAAAAGCACTGGTATGTTACAAAAAAGGTGCTGAAGAAGGCGATGAGTCTTCAAGATTAAAGGTTTTTTATCATAAACTTAATAAACCATTATCGATTTTGAACTTAATCGTATTTGTGGTTTCAATGATTGTTGGTTTTTTAACAAATCACGTGTGGATTGGTCTATTTGCCAGTGGCACTGTACTAGCTATTTCGACACTCTTTCTTAATACACGATATTGGGATCGAAGAGGTAAGGTTTATCAATCCAATTTAGCTGCACTCTTTTTTGCAGTTTTAGTGATGATTCCAGTGAGCGCAATGTTACCTTATTTAAATGGTGTAACATGGTTGCCAGTGACGATTATGTTTGTCATTGCATTCTTTGTGTTCGCATCAGGTATCGTTTTATACTTAAGTGAACGTGAAATGACAAATATTTGGATCTCTCTTGCGGGATTATTTGTTCTTATTTTAAGTTTTTTTGCTTTTAATCTTGAAACGCCAGATAAAAAGTTTGTGATCAAAGAAATTGATGGTGGTGTAGAGATTATTGGATATCGCTCACCAGATACGGAAGTTGTTATACCAAAACGTTTAAATAACTTGCCGGTGATCTCAATTGGTAACCGTGCATTCATGGGAACTGATATCGAATCTATTATCATTCCTGATAATATCGACGTAATTAAAGATTATGCGTTTGCTAATACGACATCATTAAGATTTGTTGACCTTCCTGAAGATGTTACCTTAGGTCGTGGCGTGTTTTATGGATCATCAAATATTCAAGAAATCGAACTACCAAGTGCAATCACTGAAATACCAGATTATTTCTTCTATGGTGCAACAAGTTTAAGTGAAGTCAACTTACCTGACACGGTAGAAGTACTTGGTTTTGGAAGTTTTGCATATACGATAGCACTTGAAAACATAGCATTGCCAGATGGTCTAACACAAATTAGAGATTATGCATTCATGGGTTCAGGGATCACTGAATTTGAAATGCCTGATACTGTGACCTATCTAGGATCCATGGTGTTTGCTGAAACAGAAGCATTAACAAGCGTTATCTTCTCAAATCAGATTCAAACACTTCCTGCTGGACTCTTCAAAAATGCAACTGGATTTTCAAGTTTTGTTGTTCCTTCACATATCACATCTTTAGAAGATGAAGTGTTTGCATCAGCAACTTCATTGGAATCAATCACTCTGCATAGCGGTATTACATCCTTTGGTGATGGTGTCTTCAAATATGCATCAAGTTTAAGTTCCTTAATACTTCCAGAAGGTATGACACGACTTGGTGAAGATTTCTGCAGAGGTTGTGAATCGCTAGAAACGATTGATTTACCAGAAAGCATTGTAACGATTGCGGATGGTGCTTTAAGTGGTGCGGTTATGTTAGAAAGTATTAATCTTCCATCGACTTTAGTTTCGATTGGTAGCGATGCTTTCGCAAACAATCATGCACTCACATCAATCTTCATCCCAGCAACTGTCATCAATATCGGTCCGGGCGCATTTAGAGGTGCGAATAATCTTACAAGTCTGGCTCTTCCTGATGGTGTCAAAATAATTAATAATCAACTTTGCGATGGGTGTTCATCACTAACGAGTTTAACATTTGCTAATGACATTACATTTATTGGAGATTATGCATTTAGAAATACGACGGAATTAGTTACTGTTAACATTCCAGGCACAGTTGAAGTCATTGGTATGTATGCATTCTTTGGTACATCATCTTTAGAAACACTAAGCTTAGCTGAAGGTATTGAAATCATTGAAGCTTATGCTTTCTATGGTGCTAAAGCCTTAACGAGTGTAGTTCTTCCTACGACATTAACCCGTATGGATGATGGAGCATTTGGACGCTGCGAAGCATTGACCACGATTACCATAGGACAAAACGTGACACATGTAGGTCATTATGCATTCTATGGATGTACAAACGTAACGATTCATGTTAAGTTCGCTACGATTCCAGAAACTTGGGTTTCAAGTTGGAATCCAGCAAACCGCCCCATTGTTTACGAACCCTAATTCACTAGATTAAAGACAAAAGACCTGCAAAACAGGTCTTTTTTTGTCTAAAAAAGATAAAAAGAAAAGAGCCTCAAGTGAAGCTCAGCCTTTAACCATTGATGAACGATTCAGCGTGGATGGCAGTCCGTGAATTGTTCAAAGCGAGGTTGCGCTGTATTTTTTGGGAGAAAAATACGGTTATATTAAGCAGTATTAGAAAAAGGTCTCGCTTAATACAATTTCATTTTAACACATCGAAAATGAAAATCAATGTAAATTTACATTTCTTTACATTGAAAACGTTTCCCCAATTTTAACTTTTATAAATTAGCATATAAATAGCATTTCGAGGGTTAATGTTATATAATAATGATGGTAAATTCAAGGAGGTCAATATGGCAAAACTAGAAATAAAAAACCTTCACGTAGGTATTGAAGGTAAAGAAATATTAAAGGGAGTTGACTTAGTGGTTAACTCTGGTGAAGTTCACGCAATTATGGGTCCAAATGGAACAGGTAAATCAACATTAGCGAGTGCACTGATGGGCCATCCCAAATATGAAGTAACAGAAGGTGAAGCGTACTTAGATGGTGCTAACATCCTAGAGATGGAAGTCGATGAAAGAGCGCGTGCAGGCTTATTTTTAGCTATGCAATATCCAGCTGAAGTTCCTGGTGTTACAAACTCTGATTTTATGCGTCAAGCCTTAAAGGCAACTTCAGGTAAAGAAGTTGGTTTATTTGAGTTTGCAATTAAGTATGAAAAGACAGTTGAAGAACTTAAAATGCGTCCCGATTTAGCACACCGTTACTTAAACGAAGGATTTTCTGGTGGGGAAAGAAAAAGAAATGAAATTCTTCAATTAAAGGTATTAAAACCTAAATTCGCAATTTTAGATGAAATCGACTCAGGATTAGACGTTGATGCGTTAAGGATTGTTGGTGCGAATGTCAGTGATCTTGTCAATGATCAATTTGGTTGTATTTTAATTACACACTACCAACGTATTTTAGATTATATTAAACCAACAAATGTTCACATTATGATCGACGGAAAAATCGTATTAAGTGGCGGTCAAGAGTTAATTCAAAAGATTGATCAAAATGGTTATGAATGGGTAAAAGAAGAATTGGGAATCGATTTTGTTGAAGGCGAAGAGTAATGAAAGAGATTGTCATTAAACATCATCAAATCCAAACAAAACTACCCAAAGACTTTATTTTTGAAGATCAAAAACTTATTATACCCAAAAATATTCATTATGAAAATCCAATTAAGATTACCATCGAAGATGATAATAATGAAGCTTTAGAAATTATTGTTTCAGAAAACACTTCAATTAAAATTATTTTAGAACTTGCAAGTCAAGAACAAACAGATCATTTTTATAAACTTCAATTAACTGCCAAACAAAATTCTTCAGTTAAATACTTGCTTGTCAGTGAATTATTGACAGCAAAAGCAACTGTTGAACATTATTTCACAGCCGCTAGAGATGCGAAACTAGACCTTATCGGTGGGTTCGTATCAAACGTATTAGATGCGAAGATGCATGTTGATTTAAAAGGTGAAGGTGCTGAGGTTAAAATGCGTGCAGTCGCAGTTTCATCAGATAATCATAGACAAAATATTGATGTCTTGATTGTCCATCAAGCCCCCAATACATTTGGTAATATGACCAATATTGGTATTGCAAATAAACAAGGAAGAATCGTTCTCAATGGTGTTGAAAAAATTGAGAAAGGTATGAAACACGCAAATGCATTTCAGACCTTAAAAGGTATTATCACTTCAGATAAAGCAATCGTTGAAGTTAACCCCATCTTACTCATTGATGAATATGATGTTAAGGCAGGACATGGTGCTACAATTGGTAAAATTGAAGAAAATCAACTTTACTACTTAATGAGCCGTGGTTTAACGCAAAGAGAATCTGAAAAACTCATTATCAACGGTTTCTTAAAACCAGTGATCGATGAAATTGATGATGAACCCTTAAAGGAAAGATTTGTCCATTTAGTGAATACAAGAATATGATCAATGTAGAAAGCATTAGAAAAGACTTCCCCGTTTTTTCTAAACAACCACAACTTATTTATCTAGATTCAGCAGCTTCAGCACTTAAAGTAAGACGTGCGATTGATTCTGTTGACTCATACTATACATCACTTGGTGTTAATGTACACCGTGGTGCTTATAGTCTTGCATATGAAGCAACCAAACTATTTGAAGATGCAAGACGGATTGTTGCTGCATTTATTAATGCAAGCGAAGAAGAAGTTGTGTTCACCAGAGGTGCAACATCTGCACTCAATATGGTGGCTCATGCGTATCGTGATATTTTAAAACCAGATGATGAAATCATCACCACAGAACTTGAACATCATTCTTCATTTCTACCTTGGCAAGTGGTTGCACGAAAAACAGGTGCTAAACTTGTTTATGTACCACTCACACAAGAAGGAAGAATTACCGTTGAAAATTTCAAATCAGCTCTATCGGATAAAACCAAAGTGGTTGCGATCACCCACGCATCGAATGTGATGGGGTATGTGACACCACTTAAAGAAATTATTCAGTTAGCACATGAACATAAGGCAATTGTAGTCGTAGATGCTGCACAATCAGCACCACACATGGCTATTGATGTCAAAAATTTAGATGCAGATTTTCTTGCATTTTCAGGTCATAAAATGTTTGGACCATCTGGTGTTGGCGTCCTTTTTGGTAAAAAGAAATTACTTGATCAATTAGAACCATTTGAATATGGTGGT
>MIDA01000037.1 GCA_001830045.1 Tenericutes bacterium RIFOXYA12_FULL_35_10
TCCGCACATGCATACACCATTTAAATTTAAAAAATCTATTTTATTCTCAGGTGGAATTACATCACCTGCTGGAGCAATCCATGGTGAATGATATTTAATAATTTTTAAAAAGACCCAAATAGCGTGTTTTAACAGCCATATTGTTGATTGTTGAACAGCATAGACAACTTTCTCATCCATAGATATATGTTTAAAGAATTCATAGTCACCCGTATAACAAATTGTTGTTGGTATCAGGTTTGAACTGTACCCGTTGATATGAGGATGGTCAGGATATGAATCGAAATTTATATAAGGGTTAATGACAAATACCAAAGGTTGCCCATTAAGTACATTTTGTCCTGTTTTCATATCTAAGTACGGAGCTTTAATCATTAGAGTATACTCTTGATTGAAAAATTCTTCTGGGGCTTCCATAAGTATTTTCTTAAGTTCGCGATCTACATGGTGTGATGGGTTACCACACTCATCATAATGTTCAACCTTACAGTTAGGTGTGATGTGTACTTTTTTTTCTAGCATTAAATCACTTACTACTTTAATTAATTCTTCTTTTATAGGAATTGGATTTACCTTTACATAATACCAAGTTCCAGTATATTCTTTTGTGAACTCACTATTCACATGTTTAACATTGTAAAACTCGCTCTTAACATTGCTCATTTTAAATCACCCTACGGTAGTAAGGCATGCGGTCTAGCAGGTGTTACTGGCACCTGTTTTTCTGGCCGCTTGTCACTATCGTTACCTTTATCAGGTTTAGGGTCTGTGCCTGGTATGTGCTTAGACTTTTCATCCTTCATAGATAATCACCTCGAATAATGTGTAAAATGAGTTGTGTCTTTTTGAAAGTTTATGCTTGGTATTTACATTGAGCGAGTTTTTCAGAACAATGTTAATTTAATATAAATATTTATCCATGCAAACTTGGTATTAGTGTTCACTTTCTGACACACCCATATTATACCATTCATGCTTATTTATAACCACAACAATTACCAAAACCCGATATAAAGGATATGTATTGACAAATAAAGTAAAATTTGATAAAGTAAAATTGCTTTCATTTATGGAAGGCTTAGACAGTAAAATGAGAAAAGTCCAGCTGGTAACTGGACTTTTATTTTTTTCAAAGTGAATATAGCGAATTTTTGCGAATCAATCAGGTACTTATCAAATCTACTTTTACCTACCACTTGTTGTTTTCAAGTTTCAACCTAGTCGTCTATTTGTTACGATTTAACTTATTGATCCACTGAATAAACTCTTTTTTTGAATTTGATCCGAACACTTGAGTTTTGAAGTCATTTAATCTGTCAAATACTGTGTAACGACATTCGTTTGCTCGATTATCTATTTGAATAACTAACAAAGTTGAGTCCGAATTAATATCTGCAATTCTGAAATCATCATATAGTGGTGCATCAAGAGGACAATTATTTTTAAACCATACAAAACTACTATCAAGATCTACTTTACCACCTGGTTTGATCTGTTTAATAATGTTACCCATTCTTCTCGTCTTATTTGCTAAACTACTATCCTTACAAAACCAATCATACCATCCAGCTTCAATCTGCGTTTGTACATCACTAGATGCGTGTATGCCGTCATTGAATCGTTCAACCCAATCTTTCATGCTTATTTCCTTACACATGATTAAATCACCTTCCTTTGTATATATCTTTGGTATGTATATATATATCACTTAAAAGATGATATTAATCAAGTGTGATCCTTCATTCTCGTGAACTCATTCTTTTATCGGAAATAACTTGTAATGATTATGTAGTGAGTTGGCATACTTTTTATAAAATCTCATTTATTTGAAAACCTCATATAGCCTTCACGGTGCTATGAAGTCAATAATCTCTTATGTAAAATAAAACACTAAATGGACAAAACAGTTCAAAACGATAAAAAAAGATAGGATTTCGTCCTATCTGTGTCAATTCCTCATTTTCATGTGTAATAGATGTCAACTCACTGTATTCACATGCCAAATCATCGACAGTTCTAGTTTAGAGGTGGCGGTGACATTGAATATGGAAACATATTTGCATATAAATGATAGCAACATGAACTCTTAGTTAAAACAATAAGTGACTATATATACTTAAATAATAATTCAACTTTCTAATGTACACAAATGTTAAACAATTGATATTCGCTTATAAGAAACGGACCGTTGTAAAAATCATGTGTCTGCAGCATTGAATTCATTAATCTCATCAATCCCTAATCTTCTTTGATGCAAGCTTAAATAACGGTAAAATCCTTTAATGGTATTGATCGTTATATAGATCCAAGAAATGGAGTAATTCGATTTCATTAATCTATCACGATATAAAATGATATCTTCTGTTTTCGCATAAAGAATCTTACGTTCTTTTAAGTATGACACGTATTGTTTAAGAATGATGTCATAAAGATCATAGGAGCCTTTCGTCATATCTTTTTCAGATAAACAGAAATCAATTAAAGGCTCTAGATGATGTATTTTCACAAGTTTATCTCCAATCAAAAAAGTTCTCTATCTTATTTTAGAAAAATAGAATCACTTTTACTTATATTTTTTAAAACACGAAAATAACGCTTAAATTCTCATTTTAATTACAATTGAAATCGTGAAATGAAATTAAAATGATATAATAAGCGTGTAATTTCATTTGGAGGTATAACATGTCTCGTTCTGGTATCTTTGTTAGACAGTTATTTGGTGATTTATCCTATCAAACATTTAAACCCAGCAATCTACCACCACAACCACACATCGTTATTGATGATCGTTTAGATTCTAAAATGAAGGAAGCTTATTTTTTGCTAGGTAAACTCGATGGCATCTCCAAATTAATACCAAATAAAGACTTATTTATATCCATGTATGTCAGAAAAGAAGCACTACTATCAAGTCAAATTGAAGGCACACAAGCTACCCTAGACGATATATTTGATCCCCATATCAGTAAACACATGAATTTAGATATTGAAGAGGTTTTACAGTATTTAAAAGCACTTCATCATGGAGATCTCCTACTTAAAGAAATACCGCTATCCAACCGTTTTATTAAACAAGTTCATCACGTTTTACTTTCATCTACTAGAGGTCATGATAAAGAACCTGGTGAATTCAGAAGAACTCAAAATTGGATTGCTGCACAAGGTAAATCACTCAAGGATGCTGCATTTATTCCTCCTTCTGTATCTGATATGAAAGAAGCACTTAATCAACTCGAAACCTATATGCATCACGAATCATTTATGGATCCACTCTTAAAGATTTCCTTAATACATTATCAGTTTGAAACCATACATCCTTTTTTTGATGGCAATGGACGTATGGGAAGACTCCTTATCTCTTTTCTCCTTAAATCATATGGATTATTAGAAGATTATACACTCTATATGTCTTACTATCTTAAAAAGAACCGAAATGAATATTATCAAAGACTCATGGAAGTCAGATTGAATGGTCATTATGAACAGTGGGTCATGTTTTTTATTGATGGCGTGATCGAATCAACGAAACATGCGCTTAACACTATCGATAAAATACTTGATTTAAGAGATTCACATCTAAAACTACTATTTACTTTAAAGGGTAAAGTGAAACAGACAGCACTTCTTCTTTTTGATTATCTTCAAGCACATCCGATTATCGATATAAAACAAGCTAGTCTCAGTTTGAATAAATCTTTTAATGCAATTTCATCCGCAGTTGAAACATTGATAAATATGGGGTTGCTAAAAAAAGTAGAAGGTCACCTTAGATATCGCATATTCTCCTATGAACCCTATTTAGAAATACTCAGAGATGGGACTGAATAGTTCGTATAGGGTCTTATGTATCTAAAAAAGTCAGATTTCAATCTTTCTTTGAATCTGCTCATGAAAAAACACGCTTTACTGTTATCAAACATGAAAAAAGATGTTAGTAATTTTTGTACATACTAGCATCTTACTTTTTTAAATCCAACAGTTTTAAAAAATCATGATAAGCGATGATAATAATACATGCTCATATAAAATGATAGCTCAGGGACAAACTGCTTCTTATGTCTCTTCCCGTTTTCAAAATGGTAGGTACTCATCTTATAGTCTTCCAACAGTTTAATGTCTTTAAGACAGATCAGATACAATCTTTTATCCTCATCAATATCATTTTCAAACTTCTTAATCTTTAAGGTATCAACATCTTTCATGTAGTCATGAACCGTATAATCACTTAACTTTAAAATGAAGTGAAACTGTGGTTTACCACCTTCATAAAGACTTTTAGATGCCCCTAGAAAGTTAATTTGATTGATATGATTTAATATTTTATCAGATATCTTTAATCTTTGTTTGGCTTTCTTCAATAAGGATTCTTTCATGTCATCCAAAGATACTTTATGATAGTCACTTACTCTATATCCCATAGCAACGCTTGATGTAATCTTATTTTTTGAATAAGTCGCATCATTTCTTCTTTTGGGGCAGATGGTATAACCATCCGATAGTATTACAATCATATCTAATCCGATATGATTAGAAAATGAAGATTCTATATAGAGTTTGAGTTTAGGACCTGGTTCATAAATCTTACGCAAGGTCAGATGTTTCGTTATAGGATAATCGACTGCACGATTAGTTACCAAATGCTTGAAATAGTCTGTTTTACACGTTTTAAAGATGATTTGATCATCTGTAAGTGTGACATCACTAAGTCTTAAGGTATTTCCATTCATGATATGACTCATGAGATGAGCATCCATGAGTTGTTTAATGTTTTCTTGAATAAAAGGTTTTAACTCAAAGACTTCATTTTTAAACTCAAGAACGGGTTCTAATTTTTTTCCTTCCATTAAATCTTGGATGTAGATTTGTGTTGATGTGTTGTTGATCGTAATCGTTGTCGGTTTCTCTTCTTTATAAATCTCATTGATCTTTTTGAAGCAGTTAATACTTTTCACTTTATCTTCTCGTTGACCACGCCATGTTTGGATGGCTGAGATAATGAACTTGGAGATAATAAAACCGATCATTGCAGGAATTATAACATCCAGTGTGACGTCTCTAAACTTCCATAAAAGTCCTAAAATGATGAGTAGTAATAAAAGACCTCGTATAAGATAACTCTGCCAAGCCTTATCGAGATAATATCTAAACATCTTGTTAACCTTTTCTTTTCCTTGTTGATTCATACGTTTCTCCCCTAAATATGATTATTCAAATAGTTTTTGATGAATCTGTTTTACACGTTCTAAATCATATGCGTGTGTCGTGATTTGATTAAAGAAGTTATAGTAATGTGTGGATAGTCTATCAAAGTGATTGCCATCATAAATAACTTTTCCATCAACGATAACTTTTTGATTCGTGTGATGAATGATGATCGTATGATCGCCTTTTTTAAAGATCGTTAATTTGAGATTTGTTTTCTCATTCCATTTGATATCGATCATAATATTTTGGTTATTTATCTTATATTCCCTATGGTGTTCATAATCGAGACCACTTGATTCATCTATTTCTTGATACTTGTCTATGAGTTTCAAATCATTTAAATGGATACATAGCGATAAAAAGCTAAGTGCATTCACACCACTATCCAACCATGCACCACCAAGATGAAGGCGTGTAGGGTCAATTTTTTTGTTATAGTATGGATCAAAGACTTGAATGTGACATTCATCAAAGTCTTTGATCAAGTCTAAATGGTTCTTTAAATATATAACTTCATTTCCATAGAGCCAATGAAAGATTAAATCAAAAGGTGTATGATGGTCTTTTGCGTATGCGATTAACCGCTTTGTAGAGGTATAATCTTTCGTTGCTGGTTTTTCTAGGAACACCTTTGTTCCATGTTCGATGAAGTAATTTGCGATCACTTCATGGGTTTCTGGTGGTGTTGTAATGAATACTAGATCGACTTGATTTAAGGGTATAAGTTTATAGTCTTTGATACATGTCGTATCCTGACAAATGCTATGCCAAAGCGGTGTCTCAATTAAATCACACGCAAAAACAAGATCAATATCTTTTGATCTTTTCATTGCATCTATGTATTTCGTTGCGATAACCCCTAAACCTATAACAACTACTCTCATTACTTACCAACTTTTTATTTCTATTATAGTGCAAAAATACTTTACTTACAACACATTAAACTGATTATGATTTTCATACTGATATAATAATCGCTGATAAAAAAAGGTGATAGTGATTAACTATACACCTTAGAGTCTTGATTCAAATATTGCAGTTTTTTCAGTGACTTGTCTTTTTGGTTTAACAATATGTTCAACATTCTTATTTTTAGTTATATAATCATAAAACTGTTTACCATACTCTGTTATATAATAGAATTTTTCTCTTCCTATTTTTTCATCGGTAATTAATCCATGTGCGACAATGATTTTTGTGATGTTAGATAATTGATTCTTTTTCATTTCGAGTTGATTAGCTAATTCTGTATGATTAATGTGATCTTTTTTCTTTAAAGTTAATGTAATAATGTAGGTGTATTTAGATTTTTCGAAACAAGAATCAAAATGACTGTTTTTCTTAATGAGATCGTTTTTCGACTTAACTAACATCATCATAGCATCAAAAAAACCTTTACGATACTCTTTCTCTTCATCGCTGTATTCAATGTAACACCTATTAATTTTTTTAACAATATCATTAAAAGAAATATCATTGCTTTTTAAATAAGTAAAAATAGATAACGTTAAATCATTCAACTTAGCATCGAGATCTCTATCTAGTGTAAATAGCATTGTTACACCTTCTTTAGTTCATATTAGTACACGAATGTTCATTTTAGTTCATTTATATAATACATTATACCACAATTAATCATTATGCAAGTGGCATTTTCATTTTGTTTTCTTATTTCAAGTTTAATATAAAATCAATTCCATCACAAAATGCATCACAATTGACACATTGTTGTTTAGTAATCGGATGCATTTTAGCTTCTCTTTTATCTTTTTTACCATCCGGTTTAACTGCTTCTTTAGATGGTACAATGATTTGTCCAATATCCATTTTACCTGTTGAACATACATTGGCATAGACCGTCGTACAATGATGATTTTGTGCTAAATCAGTCATATGACTCAAGACGTCATCTGAAGTTGAATAACTTGGAATTAAAACTAAATCAACATTGAGTAATTTTAACAAATTTAGATAGATTTCAGATTTGGCATCCTTGCATATAAAAATGGCTATCTTTCCTAGGTTTTTTAAGTCTAAAATATTTAGAATATGTCCTGAACGTTCGTGATCGATTTTTTCTAAAAAAGTACTGCCTTCTTTTTCATAGCTAAAGCCATAGAACTTTTCTTGTTTTAACAATAAGTCGCCTTTATGATTATATAGATAAGCAATATTTTTGTTATCTTTCCATAAAGTTCCAGCAAGTATCAATGAAGATGAATCTAAGTTTAAATCAATTATCATTTGGGGTAAACAATTCACGATACGCTCAGTTAAGATCATCTCTGGAAATATGACAATTTCAGGTACTATCTCTTTTTTAAACGCTTTTTCAAGAGACAACATATAGCGATTTAGAAGCTCTTTATCCTTTTCTTCACTTAATGGACCTTTTATAGAAAAATAACCAGATTCTTTATCTTCTTCTATGTCAAAATAATAGTCTAATTCATGAATAATAAACGGAACAAATGTAAACAAAATCTTTTTATCTGTCGTTATAGCATTAAGATATAGTACGTCTTCATATGAGATAAATCTAAACTGAAATTCATTCATTTCTTCACGAGTAACAATAATAAATCGCTTTAGAAATGCATTTATAGGATTTGTAAAAGTTGTTTTACGCAAACCACCATGAAGTTCATTAAGTAATTTGTTCAAATCATGATTTACTTTAGGATAGACAAAATATTTATCATTAAATAACGTGTTCAAAGGTTTTAAAGTCTCATTGTATTTAATTTGAGGTAATCCGAGAAAATCAGAATCATAATCTTGAGAATAGAACTCAGAAACTACATCTAGTAATGCAAGTAAAAAAGCTTCTTTATTAGCATCATCAATTTCGGTTATTGGGAATTTTGATCCAATAACGATTACAAATTCTAGAAATTTATTATTATGCTGTTCAACAATTCTTCTAATTTCATTTTTATAGAAAGCATACATTTTCCCCTTAGGAAATTCTGTTTTCTTTTGATCCAACAAATTATAAGCCCATGCAATAATATCGCTTGGGGATTTGATGTTTTCATACATATAATTTTTAAACCTCCGCGAGTTTTACTTAGACACAAACAAAAAAACACTTTAAAGCGCATATGAACACACATAGCTTTTTTATATGCTACACATCCCAATAGCACATCTTTACTTTATTTTACACCATTTATCTGTATGTAATATAATTATTTATAATAAATATATAAATTCATGTGATTTCTGTTACTACCATCATGAAATGATTGCTCGATCAAACAAAAAAGGGCTTTAGCCCTCTACTTTTGTTCAAATCCATTTCGTTTATAGGTTGTAATAACAGATGCTACAAAACCTTTAACACCATCATTATCCAAATCTTCTAAGGTTGCTTTAATCTTTTCGATTTCAAGTTCTTTTTCTAAGACTTCTCTTTGTCTTTCAATGAAGATCTTCTTATTATCAGTCTTACAATGATCTTCGTGGTTATGATCAACTAAGAGTTCTTCAAAAAGCTTTTCTCCGGGTCTAAGACCAGTGAATGTGATATCAATATCCTTATAAGGTCTAAGCCCTGTTAAACTGATCATTTTCTCTGCGAGATCTTTAATCTTAACGGGTTCACCCATGTCTAGAATAAAGACTTCGCCACCATTAGCGTAAACACCACATTGGAGAATTAAACCAACTGCTTCAGGAATCGTCATAAAATATCTCGTGATATCTGGATGCGTGACCGTAACCGGTCCACCATCTGCGATTTGTTTTTTAAATAAAGGAATCACACTACCGTTTGATCCTAAAACGTTACCGAATCTTACTGCAGAAAACTTCGTGACTTTAGAATGTGATTGTTGTTCCTGGATGATGAGTTCTGCATAGCGCTTCGTCGCACCCATAACGTTTGTTGATCTCACTGCTTTATCACTTGAGACTAAGACAAACTTCTTCACGTTAAACTCATTAGCAAGACTTGCTGCATTATATGTACCAATGACATTGGTTCTAACGGCTTCTACGGCACTATCTTCCATGAGTGGTACATGTTTATAAGCTGCAGCATGGAATACTAAATCGGGTTGAACCTTTTCAAAAATGGTTTTCAAGCGTACTCGATTATATACACTACCAATATAGACTGATAAATTTAACTTTTTGTCTTCTTTGCTAAATTTTCTTAAGAGCTCTTGTTGAATATCATAAGCATTATTTTCATAGATATCAAAGATGACTAAGTGTTTGGGTTCAAATTCTGCAATTTGTCTACATAATTCACTACCAATCGATCCACCACCACCGGTGACTAAGACAACTTTGTCTTTAATGAAATCATTGATATCTTTATTATCTAAAATAATTTCATCACGGTTTAACAAATCTTCAATTCTAACATCAATAATGGTTGGTTTTTGATCATCTACATCAGAAACAGATAATAAACGCTTCATACGACAGTTCTTTTCTGCAACTAAAATAATAAGTTCTGCGAGCTGATCTTTGGGATAATTGTTAATGGCGATAATGATTTCTTCTGCTTTAAAGGAATCGATATAGTATCTGATCGCACTAACAGGTCCAACGATCTTAATACCCATTAAACGTTTACCAATCTTTTCTACATCATCATCTAAGAATGCGACTGGAATGTTATTTAAGTCTTTATTACGAATAATTTCTTTAACAACGATTTCACCAGCAGAACCCGCACCAACAATCAGTGTACGTCTGCCTAGGGCTTGTTTCCATTCAACGTTAGTTTTCACATATTGAATGATTCTATTGATCACACGTGGAACAGTCAGTAAACCAACTTCCATGACCGTGATAAAGAAATAAGCTGATTTGTACATAAATTCTGTTTTCGTTAACCAGATAAATAGGACAATGGCGATGTTTGTAACAATCGTGACGATCGTAATTTTGATCACATCTTCAAAACCAATATGGTTTTCAAGCATTCTGTACAAACCCGCAATATAGAAGATAACTATTTTAAATGCAATTACACCAGGTAGTGCAATCCAAAGCTCATCATATTTAACAGGGATTTCTAAAACCATAAACATAAAGATGGCAACCAAGTAGGTCACTGTGATCATGGCAAAATCAAAGAACATGTATTTAGCAATGTATAAGAAGCGATTAAGTCTAGTATTCTTCATAGAGCCCTCAAAATGCTTTCATCTTTATTTCATAAGTTTAGTATACACCAATTAAGTGAATAAACCAATGTTTTGAATTTCAAATACAATTGTTCGGTTTTATTTCTTTTATCATCATCTTATGCCAAGTTTATGATAACACAAGAAAATAAAAACGACAATGTTTCAAATCATTATCGTTTATGAAAACGCTTTGTTACTGATCCTGTTTTTCACAAAGTTCCAAATTTAAACGATACCCTAATCCCCATACAGTTTCAATTAAATCGCAACCGGGGTTACAGGTTAATTTTTTTCTTAAGCGTGTGATATGAATACCTAATGCATTATCGGTTGCTGATGAGTCTTCATCCCATACGTGATGAATGATTTTATCCTTTGAAACAACCGTTTCACGATGCTCAACTAAAATCTGAAAGATCTTAAATTCAACATTGGTTAAGGGAATGTGATTTCCATCAATTAGGACTTCACGATTATCCATATGAAGAGTAAGTTTTCCAAAACGCATGATATTTGCACCATTGCGTTTCACTTGATGTAAAAATCTCAGTACTGCTTTAATTCGTGCTGCAACAACAGATGCAACAAATGGCACTTCGATATGTCCTTCTGAACCATGTCCTAGAAGTTCAACAATCTCATCATGATTATGACCATGTGAGAAAATATAAAGTGGACAAGATGAATGTTTCTTGACATCTTGAATGCGTTTAATGCTATTTTCGCTATCTTTGGTTAAGTGAAGTAAAATGAAATCGTATTGTCTCATTTCATCACTCGATCTTGTAACTTCATCACAATTTAATTGATACACACTAAAAAATTCTCTTCTTAAATAATCGGTCAATTCCGCAAATGGCGAGGGATCCTCGCTCACGATCAAGATATTGTACATATACCTTGCCTCCCCTGGTGTTTATTAAATACATTATAAGTGATTGATTTATTCAAAAATACTTCAAAAATTAAATATGTTAACGGTACCATACACTATATTTTGAATGATTTTAACATTTTATCATACATTTTTAACAATATATGATAAAGCGCTTACATCGTATTTTCTTACTGTTTCCGTGAGTTATGCTTTGTAGTTATAGTAATAATAATTCATGTACTTATGTTCTCTTTTTTGAACACGTGTCATGACACTTCCAATGATGTTTGCCCCATTATCCTTTAAGTCTTGAATGACACGACTTGCAACATCTGTTTTTGCTTCTCTAGATGCAATCACGATGATCATACCATCAACGAGTGAACTGATAATGGATGCATCGGTGACTGCAGTCATCGGTGGTGTATCGATGATGATTCTATCGTACTTAGTCTTTAAATCTTTCATTAAACTCTTAAGTGCATCACTCATGAGAAACTCTGCAGGATAAGGAAGCTTCGTCCCGGATGTTAAAATGTCTAAATGAGGATTAACGATTTGGACCGCTTGATCGATATCAAGCTTGTGTGTAATCATATCAGATAACCCAATTTGGTTAATCATTTTAAAACCTCTGTGAATCTTTGGTTTTCTTAAATCCATATCAATGAGTAATGTCTTCATACCACTTTGTGCATAAACGGTCGCTAAATTGATTGAAGTTACCGTTTTACCTTCCATTGCCATCGTTGATGTTAACGCGATTGACTTAATTTCTTGGTTAAAGTTGGATAATTCAATGTTTGTTCTAAGTTTTCGGTACTGCTCTGTAATAATTGAATGTGGTTCTTTATCTGAGATTGGCACATAACTTCCAAGTTGATCTATCTTACGCTTCATCATAATGCTTCAACCTCATTTTCCATCTTGTAGTCAGGGATAATTGCTAAAAGTCTTAACCCTAAACGTTTTTCAATATCGTTTGGAGATTTAATCGTCTTATCAAAAAGTTCAATCATAAAGACAATCCCAACACCTACGATTCCTCCAAGAAGGATACCGATTACGACATAGAGCATTCTATTAGGTCCACTTGGGGCAATAGGCGTTGTTGCAACATCTAAAATTTCAATATTATCAAAACCTTCAAACTGCAACGATACTGTTTGCATCACACTCACCGTATGATTTGCAACCAGTTTTGCTTCTTCTTGATTCATTGATACAATTGCTAATTTTATCACGGGTGTATCTTGTACACCGGTGATCGTCATCATGTCTCTCAGTTGATCATTAGTATAACCTAAATTAAGTTCATCAATTACCTGGCTAACGACCAAATCACTTTTAGCAAGTTCGGTATACGTTTTAGTCAGCTTTTGTGAGAAGTTAAAATTTTGTTCGTTAGACTGTTCATCATTTTCAACTAAGACAATCATCGATGTATGTGCCGTATATTCATCTTCCAACATTAGATAAGCAACAGATAATGCCAATCCAAACCCTAAGAGTGTTGAAATCATGATCAGATACCATCTGGAAATAAGTATCTTAAATAATGTGCCTAAATCAATTTCATTACTATATTCTTTTTCCACAGATCTAATTCCTTTCAGCCATCTCAGTTGTCTTGGTAATAGTTTTGGTTGGGTTATCGATAAAGAGTTCTTGTGCTTTTGATTCACCCATTTTATGCATCACATAGTGATAGCTTTGTCTCATCGTAATCAGTGTATCAATTCTATGTGAATCGGAGGCAACAAAGTCGATGAGTCCATCTTTTAAAAGTCGTTTTGATAACCGTGATGCACGGTCCATCTTCCATGGTAATAAATGTGAAGATGACACTTGAAATAAAGCACCTTCAGCTTTAAGTTGTCTTAAGTTTTGATAACTTAAATAGTCAATACGTTCAGGATGAGCAACAATCACTTTATAACCTGAGTGTCTTAAGTCATAAAGAATTTCAGAGACATCGGATTCTCTCATCGAAAAATCAATTAAAACATAAGGTGTACCCTCAAAGGTGTACCCTTTTTTTAAGGTTTCAATCAAGTGATCATGTTCATCAATTTCAGCACCTAAATATAGGTTTAATGAAAGACCAAGTTCAGATACTTTGATTCTTAACATCTCAAAGTGATTTTTAATTAAATCGAAAGATATCTTATATCCTCTAAACAATGAAACATGTGGTGTCAGAACGACACTGTGAATGCCAATTTCATGTGCTCTTTTAAGCATACTAACCGCTTCATCTAATGTCTTTGCTCCATCA